>JBATHI010000265.1:0-1738 GCA_049666645.1 Flavobacteriaceae bacterium
TCTGGCCGACTTCAGCGTTTTCCATACCGATCATTACAACGAAATACTTTATAATCAAGGGAACCTCAAGCCCTGCATGGTATGGAAAAAAGGACAACTTGTTTTTGATAAACACAAGGTTTGAACAGAAAATAGATCATATGTCGGTAAACGATTTCAAATCACGGCTGCTTCAAGGGATACCTGACCAACTTCCCCCGAAAAAACCTTCCCTAAAAGGGGCCAACCATGCGCCCAGGCGAAAGGATATCCTGTCAAAAGAGGAAAAAAAATTGGCCTTGCGAAATGCCCTGCGCTATTTTCCGGCGGCTTGGCATGCCGAACTCTCCAAAGAGTTTGCGGAAGAATTGATCGTCTATGGGCGCATCTATATGTACCGATTCAAGCCCGAATATAAAATGTTCGCCCGGCCCATCGGTGAATATCCTGCAAGAACCGTTTCAGCCGCGGCCATTATGTTGATGATCCAAAATAACCTTGATCCGGCAGTGGCACAGCATCCTGAGGAACTGATCACCTACGGAGGTAACGGGGCCGTATTCCAAAACTGGGCGCAGTACCTGTTGACCATGAGGTACCTGGCGACCATGACCGAAGAACAAACCCTGCATATCTATTCCGGGCACCCCTTGGGCTTGTTCCCATCCGGCAAAGAGGCCCCAAGGGTTGTGGTCACCAACGGGATGATGATCCCCAACTATTCGAAGCCCGATGATTGGGAAAAATTCAACGCCCTAGGGGTGACCCAATATGGCCAAATGACCGCGGGGTCTTATATGTACATCGGGCCACAAGGCATCGTACATGGTACGGCCATCACCGTGATGAACGCTTTTCGCAAGGTATTGGGCACATCGGAATCCCCCAAGGGAAAAATCTTCCTGACCTCCGGACTGGGCGGGATGAGCGGGGCCCAACCCAAAGCCGGAAATATAGCGGGCTGTATCACGGTCTGTGCGGAGGTCAATGCCGCGGCGGCCAAAAAAAGACACCAACAAGGTTGGGTCGATGAATTGATCGGCGATATGACCACATTGATCGGCCGTACCAAGAAGGCGATACAGGGAAAAGAGGTGGTTTCCATGGCCTTTATTGGGAATATCGTTGACGTTTGGGAACGATTTTATGAAGAAGATTTGTTCGTGCATTTGGGTTCGGACCAGACCTCCTTGCATAATCCCTGGGCAGGGGGTTATTATCCGGTGGGATTGTCATTCGAGGAATCCAACAAGATGATGCGGACAGATCCCGAAGGCTTTAAAAAGCAAGTACAGTCATCGTTGCGCAAGCAGGCGGCGGCCATCAACCGGCATACGGCCAGGGGCACGTATTTCTTCGACTATGGGAACGCCTTTTTATTGGAGGCCTCTCGTGCCGGCGGAGCTGTGATGGCCGAGAACCAGATCGATTTTCGCTATCCTTCCTATGTGCAGGACATACTGGGGCCTATGTGTTTCGATTACGGGTTTGGCCCTTTTCGTTGGGTCTGCACCTCGGGCAAGCCCGAAGACCTCAAAAAGACCGATACCATTGCCCTCAAGGTCTTGGAAGACCTCAAGGTGGGCAGTCCGCCCGAGATACAACAGCAAATGCAGGACAATATCAAGTGGATACGGGAAGCGGAGCAAAACAAATTGGTGGTGGGTTCCCAGGCCAGGATCCTGTACGCCGATGCCGAAGGGCGCGTCAAGATAGCGGAAGCGTTCAACCATGCCATTCGGTCGGGCGACCTTAGGGC
>JBATHI010000266.1:0-2664 GCA_049666645.1 Flavobacteriaceae bacterium
AATTCCCTCAATAGCCTTTTCAAGGCTTTGTAGCCCGCATCATTTCACGTTTGCCAGGCGGGCCTGGCAGGCGTTCCACCGTAAAACCCACCGATTGCATCGCCCTGCGCACGCTTCCTTTGGCCGCATAGGTCACCAGAACGCCGCCGGGTTTCATCGCGTTGAACATAATCAGGAAGAGGGGTTCTGCCCAGAGTTCCGGCTGCACCCTGGCACCAAATGCATCGTAGTATACCAGATCGTACTTTTCGATATCTGAAATTGTCGCAAAATCCTTCTTTTGCTTATGAAGGACAAAGCGGGTTGATATGGGAATATCCCGTTCCCAGTCCGAAGTATGCATTTGGTTGAATTCCAGGGCATGGTCTTCGGCATGCAAAACCTGCAGGTAATTGAGTTTCCCGATTTCGTTTTCAACCACCGGATAGGCCTCGACGCCCGTATAATGGATGTTGGTTTTCTTCTTGGATCCTTCCAGCAAAGTGATGAAAGCGTTCAGGCCCGTGCCAAATCCAATTTCAAGGATCGAAAGGGTTGGCCGGTTCAGTAGGGATAGTCCGTTTTTGATAAAAACATGGTATGCTTCCTGGATGGCGCCATGCCTGGAATGGTAGGTTTCGTCCCAATCTGCCAAATGAATGGTACTCGATCCGTCGGCTGTGGTGATGATTTCGCGTTTCAAATTACTGCTTTAAGCGCACACCATCGGCTTCGAACAAATATGTTTTTTTTGGCTGTGTGATGCTATTGATTTCTTCCTCCGATTTTCCGGCGTCTTTTGCGAAGTGTTTTTGATCATCGAGGTCCATCATTTCAACGAATGCCAGACCATTGACGACCACCTCCTTTCCGGTGATATCCGTTGGCATAAAAAACCCATAATCCTTGAATCGGACCATGGCCTGTTCACCATTGGGCAATGCAACGGTCATCCAACACCCCTTGGCCTTGCATACATCGGTTACCTTGGCATTGAATTTGGTCATCAGGGTATCTCCAACCGACAATTGTGCATACGCTTTTAGCATTTCCGTGCCGTTTTTGGCCCCTGTCGCATCCATTTCATGGCCAAAATTCTTGATTTCGGACGATTGCGCCGACGGGCCGCCGATTCCCGGATGGGAAATTTGGCCATGACAAGCCCATATTGCCATGGTAAAGACAAGTAAAATGTTAATTCCTTTCATATTTGCCAATAATTTGCCTTCAATGCAAAATTGGTCATTTTTAAAGGAAAAATGAAGAGCCTGTTGGGATATTTCACTAATTTTATTTGAAATTTAGAAGGAATGAATATTACAGATCAAATTGTTGTTGAAAAAGCCAAATCTTCCAAGCTGGGGCAGGTCGATTTTGACCATCTATCTTTTGGCAATGTGTTTTCTGACCATATGCTGGTTTGCGATTATAGGAAAGGTGCTTGGGAATCCCCAAAAATTGTTCCATATCAACCGATATCGCTGGATCCCGCTGCTAAAATTTTCCATTACGGACAATCGATATTCGAAGGAATGAAAGCCTATAAGGATGATGTGGGCAAAATTTGGCTTTTTCGTCCCTTGGACAATCATAAGCGGCTCAATATTTCGGCACGAAGGATGGCCATGCCGGAGTTGCCGGAAGAAATTTTCATTGAGGGCCTTAAAACCTTGTTGCGCTTGGAAGAGGCATGGATTCCCAAAAAAGCGGGCAGCTCACTTTATATCAGGCCTTTTATGTTCGCTTCCGGCAAGGGCTTTCACGCTTCCCCGGCCGATGAATATAAATTCATCATCGCCTGTGCACCGTCAGGAGCATATTTTTCGGGCAAGGTCAAGGTCTTGATAGAAGAGACCTACTCAAGGTCGGCCAATGGTGGTGTTGGTTTTGCCAAGGCAGGGGGAAATTATGCCGGCCAGTTTTATCCTACCCAATTGGCCATCCAAAAAGGCTACAATCAGGTGATTTGGACAGATGACAATACCCATGAATATATAGAGGAAGCCGGCGCGATGAACATCTTCGTGCGTATCAAGGATACGCTGATTACCGGCCCTACCAGTGACCGGATATTGGATGGCATTACCAGGAAAAGTATTTTGGAAATCGCCAAGGCGGAGGGAATCGATACCGAGATTAGAAAAATAACCGTGACCGAAGTGGTGGAAGCCGCCAAAAAAGGTACGCTTAAGGAGATGTTCGGCGCGGGAACGGCCGCCGTGATTTCCCCGATTTCAGGTTTCGGTTATCGTGGCAATGATTATGAAATTCCCGATCAGGACAATGGTTTCGGGGCCAGGCTCAAAAAAAGGATTACCGACATACAATATAACCGCACGGAAGACCCCTTTGGCTGGCGCTATCGTATCGAATCATAGATCATAAATCATTAAAAAAGGGGCCTCCGGCCCCCTGTTTATTTATCCAAAACACTTTGAATGTTAGGTTTTATGTAGTTGGGCCCTTTGAGCACCTTGCCATCTTCACGGTAAATAGGCTTGCCATCGTCACCCAATTTGCTCATATTGCTTCGTTGGATTTCTTCAAAAACCGCTTCTATCTTATGCTGCATCCCATGTTCCAATATTGTGCCGCAAAGAATATAGAGCATATCCCCCAGCGCATCCGCCACTTCTATGATATCGTTGTTGTTGGCCGCTTCCAAATACTCCTTATTTTCCTCCG
>JBATHI010000267.1:0-5577 GCA_049666645.1 Flavobacteriaceae bacterium
TTTTGCTGAAGAAAATGCTGATTGTGGAGTAAAAGTCCAAGTGTCAAGTCCCAGCCTGGCTGCCGGTACATTCGATCAACCATTCCTTAAAGACACTACTTTGATCTCCTGTTCAGCAACACAAACAAAAGCGCAAGACAGACCAGTCCGGTGGTGGAGGCTGCGCCGATGATGATTGGATCCATGGTGCATTCGAGCCAAGCATAGGGTTCTGGCAGTACCCTCAAAAAAGTACCCCAAACAACAATCATAATACTAAAGGCCACCGACAACATGCCCTGCAGCTTGCTGATTTTTACATTATAAAGGGCCATCAGGAAAAGACCCAATATAGCACCCCCAAAAATGCCGGAAATCTGCCACCAAACATCCAAGGCGCTTTTGGCGCTTATCATCAATAGTGCGAAGCCAATTCCCAAGAGGCCCCAGATAACGGTTGCCAACCTCAGAAATTTTAGGCTGGTCTTACCAGATGCATTGGGATTAAAATATTTTTGGTAAAAATCGATGTAGAGAACGGTGGCCGAACTGTTGAGGGCTGAATCTACCGTACTCATCGAAGCGGCCATGATGGCAGCGACCATCAGGCCCTTGATGCCGACGGGCAGCTCGGCAGATATAAAAAATGGGAATACTTCATCGCCCTTCGTAATGGCTTCGTTCAAGAGATGGCCTTCCCCGCCATAAAATGAAAATAAGGCCGTACCGATGTATAAGAAGATGGCGGTCAGGGGCAGGTAAATCAACATGGCGATCCACACCGATTTTTTTGCTTCTTTTTCTGTGGCCACGGTACTGTATTTCTGGGTGTAGTTTTGGTCTGCGATCAAATTGCGCACATTTTCCGTAATTCCGTATATGATCATCACCCAAATGGTACGACCGCTCAATGAAAAATGGGTGTCTCCCAGACTAAATTTATCCTGGTCCCACGCATTTTGGATCAAATATTCCGGCTGGGCAAAGACTTCGGCGCTAAGCACATATGCCACAAAAAGGACACCCCCGATCATGACGGTCGACTGTATCACATCGGTCCAAATAACGGCCTCCATCCCGCCCATTAAGGTGTAGAGAATAGTGACCATGCCAACGATCAAGATGACCGTTCCTATATCTTCATTTAAGAACGAGGTCAATAACAATGCCGATAAATATAGGATGACTGCCACCCGACCAACCATGAACAGCAGGAAGGAAAAAGCAGCGTAGGCCCTGCCCCAGCCCCCGATTTTTTCTTCCAAATAACTATAGACCGATATAATCTGGTGCTTGCGATAATGTGGAATGACGAACTTGGTAACAAACCAGGCCACCGGGAGGGCCGTCAGCGCAAATATCAGGGGGTGCCAGTTGTCATCAAAGGCTTTTCCCGGCACCGCGATGTAGGAGACACTGCTGGTGTATGTGCTCATGACCGCCAAGCCCGCGGCCCATGCAGGAATGCTCCTGCCAGCGAGCATAAACTGTTCGGAGGTCTTGCTTTTCCCATAAAAGTAAATCCCCATGCCCATTAGTACAAGGGCATAGGCAATGATGATGAGCATATCGGCGATACCGAGGCCATAATTCATGGGCTGGTGCGGTATTCGTTGCTATAGGAGAATTCCTCGATACGGGCTTTTATCTCGGCACGCTGGGTTGCATCCAAAGGCCTCAACGGGGCCGCGGTATGATCGGCACAAATACCCATGACCGATAATACGCACTTGGTGCTTCTTACATATCTCGATTCTTGCGTAACGATATGATATAGTTTATCGTTGATCCAACTTACTTTTTTGCGGAGCACCCTAATTCTTTCCACATCATTGGCCAGGGAAGCCTCATAAAATTCAACGAAAAGCCTGGGAAAAAAATTGGCGCCGCCGGCCACCGCCCCGTCCCCACCTGCCTCAATGATTTCAGGGATGAACGATTCACTGCCCGTGAATACCGAAAACCCATCATCATTTCTAAATTCCTTGAGCAATGCATAAAGATAGGGTAGGTCGCCGGAACTGTCCTTAATACCAATGGCTCCCAGTTCCTTGGCTTTTTTGACGGTCTGTAGCGAAAGGTGCAATTTGGTACAGCTGGGCATATTATACAGTATAAAGGGCAAAGGCAAGGAGGGAACAAGTGTATGCAGATATTCTTGCATTTCTTCCTGTGAAATGGGAAAATAATAGGGAGCTGCCACCACTAGAATATCTGCGCCCGCCGCCGCGGCATGTGTCGCTATTTCAAGTGATTCGCTGATGGACGTATCGGTTATGCACACCAAGACCGGCACCCGTTTGTTGATAATGGCACAAGTTTCCGTAATGAGCTGCTTTCTAAGTTTATGGCCAAGGCTGGGGCCTTCCCCGGTCGTGCCCAACAAAAATAGGCCATGCGCCCCACCGGCCAGGATGTGTGAAATCAACTTCTTGAGTCCTTTACTGTCCAAATCCCCCAATTCCGTGAGCGGGGTTACCATGGGCGGTATGATTCCTTTAAGGGCTATGTTCATTTTCAGTGCTGTTCGATCAATAACAAATAACGAATAAATATCACCGTAAAACCACCATAATTTTGCAACAAACACATTAAATCTTAACCCTCTTAACGGGTTTTATATGTATATTCAAATATTCTAGTCAATATAACTACAAATGGAGTTTGTCTTTGAGAAAATACACATCCCTAATAAGCATTCATTTATTTCAAGAAAACTCCCTTTGAAATCCAATGACAATGTTCATTCCCACAAAAACTTTGAACTCAATTTTATTGCTTCGGGTTCGGGCAGGAGAATCGTCGGGGACAATATCTCGGGATTCGAGAAAGGCGATTTTGTTTTGATGGGCCCGGACCTGCCTCATTGTTGGGAGGTTTTTGAAAGTGGGAATACCCAGAGCCCTTTTTGTATCGTTACCCATTTTTCGGAGGATATCGTGAATTCGGATTTCTTTAACATGCCAGAGCTGGAAGGAGTGGTCAATCTTTTGAAACAATCGGAACGGGGCCTTCGATTTAAGGTTGAAAACTATGATTTGATCTTTAGAGCGCTGGAAAAGATGACCCGTTTGGAAGGTTTGGAGTATTATATTGAAATGCTCAAAGTTTTCAATTTGCTCCTCCATATAAAAGATCGGGAAATATTATCCGACCCCATCGACCATACGGCTGTTTTCTCGAAGAACCTTGAGAAGGTAAATATGGTCTATGCCTATGTTTTTCAGAATGTTCAAGAGGGTGTAAAATTGGAGAATGCCGCGGCACTGTTGAATATGGCGCCCAGTTCTTTTTGCCGTTTTTTTAAGAAAAAGACGGATCTGACTTTTATGGAATATGTTAAAAGGGTTCGTGTGGGCATCGCTGCCAAGCTTCTTGCGGAAACGGATAAACGAATTACCCAAATTTGTTTTGAAAGCGGCTATAACAATTTGGCTAACTTTAATCATTATTTTAAGAAGATCCTGGGACAAACGCCTTCCGATTATCGAAAAAGTTTTGAGTGACCGTTCAATAGGCCAACATCGGGTGAACGCGGTTGGTCGACCAACCTAAAAAAATGTCGTTATGAGATTATTTTTTATATGCGCCTTCCTTAGTCTTATTTTCTCCTGCAAAGCGCAGTCGGAAATGAAGGTAGGGGCATCTCAAATTGATCACAGGGCCATACAGTTGCAAGAGTTCATTTACGATTTGGACAAGGCATTGACGCCCGAATGCCACGCATCGACTTTAGAAATCAGCAATGGCGTGGTCATAGCGTCATGGTTTGGGGGTACCAAAGAGAAAAATAAGGATGTGGGCATTTGGGTCTCCCGCAAAATGGATGGCTCCTGGACAACCCCTAAGGAAGTAATAAATGGGGTTCAAGGGGATGGTTCCCGATTCCCATGTTGGAATCCTGTCCTTTTTAAGCCAAAAGATCGGCCATTGTATTTGTTTTATAAGGTTGGGCCAAGTCCACAGGAATGGTGGGGCCTGTATATGACTTCCGAAGATGATGGAAAGACTTGGTCGTCACCCATAAAATTGGCCGAGGGGATTTTGGGACCCATTAAAAATCAACCGACCCAATTGACCGACGGTACGATCCTATCTCCATCCAGTACGGAGAGCAAAACGGAAGGCTGGAAAATACATTTGGAGCGGAGTAACGACCAATGCCGAACCTGGTCAAAGACCGGGCCACTCAACAATCCTGAAGCATTTGGGGCCATACAGCCCGTGATATTAAATTATGGGGATCAAAAACTGCAACTATTGAGCCGCACAAGCAATGGCGTGATCGCCCAGAACTGGTCATATGACGGTGGCAAGACCTGGTCCTCCATGACGGCCTCCGGTCTTCCAAATCCAAACTCGGGCATCGATGGGATCAGCCTAGCGGACGGACGCCAGCTTTTGGTCTATAATCCTGTTGGAAAAGATTGGGGGAATAGGGTTCCACTGAGCATCGCCATCTCCAAAGATGGAAAAAATTGGAATCGGGTATTGGATCTTCAGCCCCTATTTGAAACTACCGATAAAGCAGGAGAAGAGTATTCGTACCCCACGGTGATCCAAGCCCAAGATGGATTGGTGCATTTGGTATATACCTGGAACCGGAAAACGGTGAAGTACGTAGTTTTGGACCCTGGGAAACTTTAAGAGATCGATCGATTTAAAAATCAAACGAATGCTTTGACTTAGAACTGTAATTTATAAAGTGGGAGACAGTTAAAAAGCCACCGAAAGGGACACCGATACCTATGGGACTCCTCCCCATTTTAATGAACATTTTATTGTTGGGTTCAATATTGGTGGCCTCTGGAAATGTTAACTGGGGCAATATCTCGGGTTGATCTATAATACCGAATTTAAACTGTCCTAAAACCCGTGATAGTATTATGATATGCTTTTCACCTGCAGGTCATGAAATGCATCGGCCTGCAGCCGCAGCAGTTCTTCAGCTTTTTGCTTTTTGTAGGCATACACCGCTTCTTCTTCGGCGATTTCACCATAGATTTTTTCGTTCAGCACGGTATCAGTGGCCAGGATTTTTTCGCGCTGCCGTACCTTTTGGGTCACCCAGGTCTGGACCGTGGATTCCTGGTCTTCCAGTTTCAGATCATATTCCCCTTTTGGGGCAAGCAACTTGGCAATGATCGGGGAGGTTTCTATGGCAAGGAAGAGCAAAAAGATGAAGAACGAAGGAAACCATGCCAGTTCCCCCAGCGCATTGATACGCGCCATGAGGCCGTCAAAACCATCGATGATGGGTTGGGATTCTTGGACCACCGTTGCATATTCGTCGTTCAAGGCCGCGATTTGGGTTTCGATTCCTGTTATTTTTTCGGCATTGGCCGGTTTCAATTGATTCAGTTCGGCCAGGGCCGCATCGTGTTTCTCCCTTTTTTCTTTGTACACCGGGCCTTTGCCCAACAATTTTGTGCCGGCCGTACCCTCGGCCTCGGAGATGTAGGTATCGTATAACGCATTGGTTTCCGTTTCCTTGACTGCGATTTCACTCTTGAGGACAGTGATGTCTTGGTTCAATTTTTCGAGGGTCGGCGTATATTGCTGCGCCAGTTGTGCCTTGTTGGCCAAAGTGAGATCGTT
>JBATHI010000268.1:0-5068 GCA_049666645.1 Flavobacteriaceae bacterium
CGGTACCCACAGCGGTAAAATATTCCTGGCCCAAGATGTTGGATCCACCCAACTTAAATACCGATTTCATGCTGGGCACGGCATAGTTGATCTGCGCATCCAATACGGTATAAGCAGGCACATCGCCGTCGGCAAAGCTGGCCTGCCAAAAGAAGGTATCGCTCCATCGGTAGTTCACGTTGAAACCGAAATTCTTGAACAATTCGGTATTGCCGAAGGAGGCCTTCACCTTGTGCTTCGGGGTATTGAAATTAGTCCTGAAATCGGGAAAGGCGGCCTGGTTGAAATCCAGTTCGGCATAAGTATAGTTGATGCCAAAATCGAAATTACCAAGCACTTTTGCATCAATGCCCGCGGTTACCCCGTATGAATTAATGGTCACCTCGGAATTGGTATAATTTTGATATACTTTAAAATCCCCGTTCTGTAATGCCAATAACGATAGGCCGTTGTCGCCCGCTGTGCCATAATAAGGCACTATGACATTGGAGTTTGATATAAAATTCCTGTACTCGTTATAATAACCGCTCACATCGATGGCCACTTTGCCTATTTGCGCACGATACCCCGCTTCCAAGGCTGTGATCTCCTCTGGCTGTACCAGAGGGGTATTTACTGCCGTAGGGGTTCCCGCCTGCACTGAACTTGCCGAAAAGGCATTTTCATAGGCAGCCCTACCGGCAATCGTTACCGTTTGTTGCGAAGTGAGGGCCGCACCACTTGCGCTCAGGGTATAGGTCCTGATGTCCCTGTCCAAGTTATCCGGGGCGGAACCCACCAATATGGCCCTTCCTGCATCCAGACCAATAAACAGGTCCTGGGTGGTGGGGTTTCTAAAGCCCTGTTGGGCAGAGACCCTGACATTATGGTTCCTTTTCTCGCCCAAGGTATACATCAAAGAACCCCTTGGGGAAACAAAGCCATCGAAGAATTCGTTCTTATCGAAGCGACCGGAGAAGGTGTATTTTAAGCGGTCATCCAAAATTTTGCCCTGTACCTGGGCATAAGCTCCGTATTCGTTATAGGAAATCGGACCATCGATATCGGTGAAGATCGTGCCATTGGAATTCAGGATATATTCCCGGAACGAACCTCCGATTTGAAAGTCGACGGCATTGTCCAACAAATGGCTGAAGTTATAATTTGCATCCATATGGCGAAGTTTGGTGTTGTCGATAAATTTGGCCCCCGTGGTCAGGTCTCCATTGGTAATGACACTGTTGAAGGCATTTTCAAATTCGGGGGTGCCGGGAAGGAACCGGCCGGTATCGGCCGCCTGTCGGGCTGCGGCATGGGCGGTGGCATCATCCAATTGCACTCCTGTGCCTACGCCCAGTTTTGCCCCGATATAGGTACGGGCATAATCCCCAAACCATGAGGGTTCGTTTGGATTGTTAGGATTTGGCTGGTCTCTCTTCCATTGTCTGTTAATATTAATGGCCGCAAATCGAGTATCATAGGAATTCCCGGAGTTTTCAATGGTGGTATAGCCCCTTAGAAAAAAGTTTTTGTTCCTGATCTCGATTTTATGCTGTTGCAAAATGAAATCCTTTATCGCATACCGGTTCGCACCTTGGTAAATCGTGTTGCCACGGCCCACCCTGCCGTTATAGATGATCTCGAAGTCGTTCGCAAAAGGCTTATAATGGATCGAGCCATCGAACTTGACACTTTCGGCGTTGTAATTGGCCAAATCAATCTCCTCATAGCCCGTTCTGCTCACCACTGCAGACCCAAGTGTTCCCGATGGCAAACCTGCCAATTCATCAAAATTCACCCTACCGCTTACCTCATCCCCATATACATTCAAGCCGTCATAGGCCGGATCGCTTCTGGTCCTGCCCGGATTGAGCAGGTCAATATTATTGTTGGCATGCCAATCTTCCCCTTGCATGTAGGAAAAGTTGGCCTTCATGGCAAATTTATCGCTGAACGCATGGGCGACCCTGATGCCAAAATCGTAATAATTGTTGTCCCCGGCAGCCTGCTGGGAGGTCAATCCGGTCTTGAAATAGGTGCTGATGCCTTGGTAATCGAAAGGGTTTTTACTGGTCATGAACAGAATCCCGTTAAAGGCACCTGCCCCATAAAGCGCAGAGGAGGCCCCAGGCAAAATTTCAACACTGTTCACCTCCAGTTCCGACATCCCCACCAAATTTCCCAGTACAAAATTGAGGCCCGGAGCGGAGTTGTCCATCCCATCGACCAACTGCATGAAGCGGGTATTGGCGAAGGTAGCAAAACCCCGGGTGTTGATCGATTGGAAGGTTAAACTGTTCGTATTGATATCGACTCCTTTTAAATTCTGGAGCCCCCCGTAAAACGACTCCGAGGTAGTATTTTTAATCTCTTTTAGGCCGATACGTTCCACGGAAACTGGGGATTCGAAAAGGCGTTCCGGGGTTCTGGAGGCCGAAACGACAACCTCATCGAGATAGGTCTCCGCTTCATTGATGGAGATGGATAAGGTTTGGTTGTTGGAGGTGACATCAACGGAAGCCTCGGTAAAACCGATACTCGTGATTCTCAATCGAAATGGAGGGACCTCGGTAGTCTCCAAGACAAAATTTCCGTCAAAATCGGTTACCGTTCCAATGGCCTTGCCCGCGATCACGACGTTGGCACCCGGCACAGGTTCATTATTTTGGTCTATTACTTTTCCGTTGACCGTGGTTTGGGCAAAGCCTAGGCTACCCAACAGCAGCAACGAAAACAGAAGTATTGTTTTCATGTGTAGTCCTGAGTTATATTAGTTGCAGACCAAGATACTGATTTTTTTAAATCGCTAATCATAAATCGAAAAAAATTATGCATGCATAGTAAATTATCCATAATTTCTTCGGCTTTAAAATGGGATATCCGCAAACAAAAAAGGCCGTGAATCTCTTCACGGCCTTTTCGATTTTATATGATGTCGCGTTATTCCACGGTGACCGATTTGGCCAAATTACGCGGCTGATCGACGTTGCATCCCCTCATTACGGCTATATGGTAAGACAACAGCTGTAGCGGAATGGTGGTCAACAAAGGGGTCAAGGACTCCATTGTCTCGGGCACCTCGACCACATGATCGGCCAATTCCCTCACCTGGGTATCGCCTTCGGTAACGATGGCGATGATTTTTCCTTTCCTCGATTTGATCTCCTGGATATTGCTCACCACTTTTTCGTAATGGCCCTTTTTGGTAGCGATCACGATTACAGGCATATGCTCATCGATCAGGGCTATGGGCCCATGTTTCATTTCGGCGGCGGGATAGCCCTCGGCATGGATATAACTGATCTCCTTTAACTTGAGCGCGCCTTCCAAGGCTACCGGAAAATTATATCCCCTTCCCAAATACAGGCAATTGGGAGCATCTTTATAGACTTCCGCGATGTCACGCACAATAGCATTGGTGTTCAAGGCAATCTCCACTTTGGTGGGGATGGTTTCCAGTTCCGAAAGGAATTCATGGTATTGGGACCCTGAAAAAATGCCCTTTGCTTTGGCCAATTTCAAGGCAATCAAGGTAAGTACCGTAATTTGGGTGGTAAAGGCCTTTGTGGAAGCCACCCCAATTTCAGGCCCGGCATGGGTATAGGCGCCTGCATCGGTTTCGCGGGCTATTGACGATCCCACCACATTGCAGACCCCGAATACAAATGCGCCTTTTTCCTTGGCGAGTTTAATGGCCGCCAAGGTATCGGCGGTCTCGCCCGATTGGGAAATCGCAATGAGGATATCCTTGTCGGTAATTACTGGATTTCTATACCTGAACTCCGAAGCGTATTCCACTTCCACCGGAATCCTGGCCAGGTCTTCAAAAATATATTCGGCTACCAAACCGGCATGCCATGAAGTGCCGCAAGCCACAATGATGATCCTGTTGGCATTCAGGAATTTTTCAAGATTTTGATCGATTCCGGCCATTCTGATCAAGCCTTGATCGGCCAATAACCGTCCGCGGTAAGTATCTTTGATAGCCCTGGGCTGTTCATAGATCTCCTTGAGCATGAAATGATCGTAGCCCCCTTTTTCGATTTCTTCCAGGTTCAATTGAAGTTCAAGGATATTCGGGTAGGCGATGGCATCATCCTTTATCTTTCTCAGTTTGATCTCCTTGCCCAAACGCACAATGGCCATTTCTTCGTCTTCCAGATATACGGCATTGTTGGTGAATTCTATAAAGGGGGAAGCATCCGAAGCGATGAAAAATTCCTTTTCGCCGATGCCAATGGCCAACGGACTTCCCAATTTTGCCACAACGATCTCGTCGGGCTTTTCGATGTCAAAAACGGCTATGGCATAGGCCCCTACCACTTGGTTCAAGGCAATCTGAACGGCTTGGCCCAATTTTACCTGTTCGGTACGCTGCACCTCTTCGATCAGGTTCACCAAAACCTCGGTATCGGTATCGGAATCGAAATGGTAGCCCCGTTTGATCAATTCCTTTTTTACGGACTCGTAGTTTTCAATGATCCCATTATGGATGATCACCAATTTGCCCGAATTGGAATAATGGGGGTGCGAGTTCACGTCATTGGGAACCCCGTGGGTAGCCCATCTGGTATGGCCAATTCCCAAACTGCCCTTAAGGGACATCTTGGTTTCTGCCTTATTTCGCAGGTCTTCAACCTTACCCTTGGTTTTGGTAAGATTGATTCTCTTCCCATCGAAGAGGGCCACCCCAGCACTGTCATACCCACGGTATTCAAGACGTTGCAACCCTTTCATGATAATGGGGTAGGCATCCCTATACCCTATATACCCAACAATTCCACACATAGTACTAAAATTTAAGATTCGGATAAGTCAATTTGACCTCAAAATTAAAGGAAACGGATCAATCCAATATTCTTTTATGGATGTAAAACGTATAATTCCTTTGAGTGGTATGTGAAGGGAACAAATATACCACAGTATGTTCGGGGCTATTTTCAAGTTGCTGGCCCTACAGGGACTGAACCTAGTCCAACTCCGTATAGTAAATTTCCAATTTCAACTTCTTATCCTCATTTTGGGATTCGACATTGCTGCCAAAAAGCACGGTGCTCAATGGGGTCAGGGTTGAAATAAGGGGGAGTTC
>JBATHI010000269.1:0-2453 GCA_049666645.1 Flavobacteriaceae bacterium
GCATTAATCTTAGAGCCTCTTTGAACCACTAGGGCAGACGCCAAAGATCCTACACCAGCCTTACCTTTTATGATGGTACCCGGTTCTATGGTCAATGTAACTCCAACACCAACCACAACTTTACCACCTAACAAGTAGATGTTATTTCTAGACCATGTGGTGTTCTCGGTTATTTCACCAGTTACTGTAATTACACCGGCACAGGCGCCTCCAAAATCAATTTCTGTTTCGTCACCGTTCAATATGCCATCACTACAGGTGGCAACTTCAACCGGACAGGCCTGACAATTTGGGCCTCCACAATCGATTTCTGTTTCGCCATTGTTCAAAATCCCGTCATTACAGGTTGCTACAACGTCTGGCAGGATTGGAGCAGGATCGTCGTCGCCACAAGAAGCGATAAACAGTGCAGCGATGGTCAAAAGGTAAAAGCTTAATTTTTTCATTTTTAAAGATTTTGTTTTTTTATTCGGTTCGTGAACGAAATCCGTTCGTTTAATACGCTGCAAATAAACCCACAACTTGTAAATGTCGTGTTACCTGTGGGTTAAACATTATTATCCTTAGCGTTATATTAATGTTATGATATTAAATCAACGTTAAACGGATTAGGAGTTATAGTATTATCTTTACTTTTGAGGCAGAACCAATTTTTGGAAACCATGAAAAAAAGTGACATTAAGATTCTCTTGGTCGATGACGAACCCGATATTCTCGAGATCGTGAGCTATAACCTCTCCGCGGAGGGATATCAGGTGTTCACCGCAAAAAATGGTTTGGAAGGGGTGGAAAAAGCCAAAAAAAAAGAACCGCATTTGATCATTATGGATGTGATGATGCCCGAGATGGATGGTATAGAAGCCTGTGAAACCATACGCAACACCCCAGGTTTGGAGCATACCATCATCACCTTTCTTACCGCTAGGGGCGAAGACTACTCGCAGGTGGCGGGTTTTGAAGCCGGGGCCGACGATTACATCACCAAACCCATTAAGCCGAAGGTCTTGGTGAGCAAGGTAAAGTCTTTGTTGAGGCGATTGAAGGAAGAGGAGCAAAAGCCAGAGGAGGACATTGTAAAGATTGGCGATTTGGTGATCAACCGTGAGGAATACAAGGTCGTCAACCATGGCGAAGAAATCGTTTTGCCCAGAAAAGAGTTCGAATTGCTTGCCCTGCTCAGTTCAAAACCGAACAAGGTGTTCAAACGCGAAGTGATCCTAGATCGGGTTTGGGGTACCGAAGTAGTGGTGGGGGGGCGTACCATTGACGTCCATATCCGCAAACTGCGCGAAAAAATTGGGGAAGATCACTTTAAGACCGTAAAGGGCGTGGGCTATAAGTACGTGCTCTGATGGCGATCAAGCTAAAAAAATCATACCGTTTCGCCTTTCGCTCCGCCTTGCTGATCACCCTGTGCTCTGCCTTGCTTCTGGTGGGCCTGTTGTATTTTTTAAATTCCTTCGACTGGGTCTTGACCGTGCTGTTCACCCTGTTTTTTTTCCTGATTTCTTTTTTGATACTACAGTTCAGGATCCAAAGATTCATATACCGGCGTATCAAGAAAATATATGATGACGTGGCCCTCTTGGAATCATCTTCCCTTTCTACGGACCCCATCACTACCGATATGAAGACCCTGACCGAAGAAATTGAGAAGTTCGCCAAGGATAAGAAAATCGAAATAGACACCTTAAAAATCAGGGAGGAATATCGCAAGGATTTTTTGGGGAATGTCTCGCACGAACTGAAAACCCCACTTTTTACGGTACAAGGCTATATTGAAACCCTTCTCGATGGTGCCATCAACGACAAGAGCGTGCGCAAGAAATACCTTCAACGTGCCAACAAGGCCGTAGAGCGGTTGATCTATATCGTTAAAGACCTCGATCTGATCACAAAATTGGAAGCCGGAGAACTGCTGGTGGAACGCTCTGCCTTCGATATCATAGAGCTCATCCGCAATGTTTTTGAACTGTTGGAGATGAAGTCGGCCAAAAAAGAAATCGCGCTCACCTTTGATATGGAGTATACCGAACCCATTTATGTATACGCAGACCGGGAGAAGATTCAACAAGTACTTACCAATTTGTTGGTCAACTCCATCAAATACGGCCAACAGAACGGGACCACCGAGGTGAGTGTCGAAAACCTGATCAAAAACAAGGTCATCGTTAGGGTGACCGACAACGGCGAAGGTATTCCCAAACAGCATATCCCCCGACTTTTTGAACGCTTTTACCGAATCGACAAAAGCGGCAGCCGCAGTGAAGGCGGTTCTGGGCTCGGCCTCTCCATTGTAAAGCACATTATTGAGGCACACGGCGAAAAAATATATGTGGAAAGTGTCGAGAAAGTGGGCTCAGAGTTTTCATTCACCCTTGAGAAGGCCAAAAATCCGCAGCATCAGTCAGAACCGCAGGTCTGATCTGCAGACAACACCATAAGCTGGGAAG
>JBATHI010000270.1:0-12658 GCA_049666645.1 Flavobacteriaceae bacterium
TTCGAACGCCTTGGGGACCATCAATCCCATTGAGGAAATTATAGAAGCGGCACATCTCGTGGGTGCAGCGGTATAGATCGACGGTGCCCAAGCGGCCGCCCACATCAAACCCGATTTGCAGAAGCTCGATGTCGATTTTTATACGGTTTCCGCCCATAAGCTTTGCGGACCAACGGGGGTAGGCATGCTATATGGCAAAGAAATGTGGTTGAACAAACTGCCACCCTACCAAGGGGGCGGAGAGATGATCGCTGAGGTTACCTTTGAAAAAACCACCTACGCCGACCTTCCCCACAAGTTTGAGGCAGGGACGCCGGATATTTGTGGCGGCATTGCCTTTGGGGCCGCATTGGATTATATGGACCGAATCGGGTTTGAAGCAATCGCTTCTTATGAACACGAACTTTTGGTCTATGCCACCGAACAATTGTTGCAGATCGAAGGATTGAGGATTTACGGCACTGCCCGAAGCAAGACCGCCGTAATTTCCTTTAATATCGACGGCATCCATCCCTATGACATCGGCACTATCCTCGACAAGATGGGGATTGCCGTAAGAACCGGGCACCATTGCGCCCAGCCCGTCATGGATTTTTATAAAATTCCAGGAACGGTTCGTGCCAGTTTTAGTTTCTATAACACAAAAGAAGAAATAGATGTCCTTGTGCAAGGCGTTAAAAAGGCACAGTCGATGCTTCAATAAGGTTGTGGGGCGAAGGATTCCGCGGGGTATTGAATAGCTACCCGACTTGTCGTAATTTTGTTCAAATTCAACGGATGACCATAAAAGAAATTCAAAATGAAATTGTAGAGGAATTCTCGATGTTCGATGACTGGATGCAGCGCTATGAATATATGATCGAGCTGGGCAAGTCGCTCCCGCTCATAGACGACAAATACAGAACCGAAGACAATATCATCAAAGGATGCCAAAGCAAGGTTTGGGTGCATGCCGAATTAAAAGACGACAAACTCATATTTACGGCCGATAGTGAGGCCATTATCACCAAGGGAATCATCGCCATTTTGATCCGTGCCTTTAGCAATCAGAAACCTAAAGACATCATCGAAGCCGATACCCAATTTATCGATGACATTGGTTTAAAGGAACATTTAAGTCCGACCCGTGCCAACGGGCTCGTAAGTATGATCAAACAATTAAAACTATATGCTGTGGCCTATCAGACCCAGTTGGGATAATCTGCAATGAATTGTGAAGGTGAAGGAAACAGGCAACCATAAAATTGAAGCAAGATGAGCGAAGAAACTACCGTAGACACCCAAGAACTTGGTGAAAAAATAGTGAACGTCCTCAAAACGATATACGACCCTGAGATTCCGGTCGACATTTACGAGCTCGGCCTGATCTATGACGTATTCGTCAATGAAGACAATGAGGTGAAGATATTGATGACCTTGACTTCCCCAAATTGTCCGGTTGCCGAATCGTTGCCGGTAGAGGTCGAGGAAAAGGTGAAGTCTTTGGACCTGGTCAAGGATGCAGAGGTCGAAATTACCTTCGACCCCCCATGGACCCAGGATCTGATGAGCGAGGAGGCCAAGTTGGAACTTGGACTCCTATGACCGACAGCGTCATTGGCGCCCCCAATGCTTAAAACGTTCGAACCAGTGAAACAAGATCCAGAACCCATACCCAATAGGGTCGCAGCCAGCAAGCTGATTACCTTCGACCTTGAGGATCATTATCCGAAGGGGAAAAGGGTGTTCCTTGATATCAAGGAATGGCTGCATGAAGGTATCGTTTTAAAAGAAAAGGAATTTCGAAACTTCGCGGAATTCCATTCCTGGGATCAATATCAAGATGCCCATGTGGCCTTGGGCTGCTCGAGCGATGCCATAGTGCCCGGCTGGGCCTATATGCTTGTGGCCACAAAATTGCAGCCTTTTGCCCTTACCATGGTGTTGGGCGACCTCGAAAATCTGGAAAGCCATCTCTACAGGGATGCCATCGAAAATTTGGATTTGTCTTTCTTTCAAGATAAAATGGTGATTATAAAAGGCTGCAGTAAAAAGCCGGTACCTTCCAACGCATATCTGTGGATAACTGCAAGGCTAAAACCCATTGCCAAGTCCCTGATGTACGGGGAAGCCTGCTCGGCAGTGCCACTTTACAAAAAACGATAATTATTGATAAGATCGTTCAATTGTTATTGACAATTGTTACATTTGTCCCTCGTTTCACTAAAAATTTAACACTACTCTTATGAAAATCAGGATGATTACCATGGTTGCCGTGTTCTCTATTTCGGCAGCCTTTTCGCAAACGGCGGACGAGCTTCGAGGGGAGCAAGCTCCCAAAAAGGATTCGATTGCGGCCATTCAAAGTCGGGTGGATGCCCTTCAGGCACAGATCGACGCCCTTCCGGGGTGGAAAAAAGGCGCTTTTGGCACCATAGGGGCGAACATTTCAAGTTTCAACAACTGGTACAGTCAAGGCACGCCCAATAACAACGCTGGTAACATCGGGGCCACCATCAACGCTTTTGCCAACCTGAACCAAGATAAATATTTCTGGAGAAATTCGGCAAATGTTAACCTGCAATGGGTAAAATTGGATGACAAGGACAATCCCAACGACAACGACAGCTTCAAGGGAACTACCGATGTTTTCAACATCGTATCCTTATATGGGCGGAAGTTGAATGAAAAATTCGCGATTTCGGGCATGGGCGAATACCGTACCTCGATCATCAATAATTTTAATGACCCGGGATATTTAGATCTTGGTGTAGGGGCCACCTGGACGCCCATACCCGATATGGTGGTAGTGGTGCATCCCTTGAACTATAACTTTGTTTTCGCGAAGGAAGACGCAGTGTACCAATCGTCAACGGGAGCTAAAATTTTAGTGGATTATACCCGTAAAATAGGTTCGATCAATTTTAAGACCAATTTTTCGACCTTTCAAAGTTATGAGAGCAGCGATCTGTCGAATTGGACATGGATCAACTCTTTTGGGTATACCTTGTGGAAGGGAATCGGTTTGGGATTTGAGTTTGGCCTGCGGAACAACAAACAGGAATCCTTGGCCAATGCCTTGGCACAAACCCCTGTTGAAACGCCGGCACCCACTTTTGACAATATCGACGTGAAGACACAGAGCTATTGGATGTTCGGTATTAATTATTCCTTTTAAAAGGAATGCGACGATCGCAAATAAAAGATCCCCGGCATTGGCCGGGGATTTTTTTAGTTAAGTAGGTCTTGTAAAATTTGGTTACAGTCAATAAAAATCGAACTATAAGATTAAGCTTAGGTTATTTGGGAGCATTTACACTAAATCTCAAATACAATCCGAATGTAGGCACAAAGTCTTACAACTTTAAATTTTTGTTGTGAAATACTCCGGAACTGTTGTGAAGGTGGCCATTTCCGTCGGTGTTTCAGGTTGAAGCGGGGGGATGGTTCCAAATCGGTTTAAACGTCACGGGGATTTGCCCCCACTTTGAAAGTTGACATCCAATTTCCGGAATAAAAAAACCCCGATGGGGATCGGGGTCTTTTTCAAAAGTAGGTTTGTTGCATGTACTTATATCAAGTTAAAATTTTAATCTTATCTGTCGGTTGGGTTTTTTATTGGTTCAGCCAATTCCTTCACTCATCCACAAAGTAAAACTAAACAAGATCCCTCTTATCCCTAAATTATTGTTGTGAATCCTTGCCGATATGTTGTGAAAAATACCAACGGTTTCTTTTCTCCGATGAATGGATGGCATTAAAACCGGAATTTATGGTATCTAGAGTTCTTCCAGATATTCGGGGTACAGAAAATTGTTATAGGGAAATCGGGTAACGTGGATGTCCCGCACTTCTTCGTAGACCCTTTTGCGGAACTCATCGAGGTTTTCCTGATTCAGGGCAGAGATGAATAGGGCATTATCGCCCACACGCTGCATCCATGTGTTCTTCCATTCTTCTATGGTGAAATGTTCGCTCGTCTTTTCGGTAGTGAGGTCGTCGTTGGCAATGATCTTATTCTTGTATTTGTCGATTTTATTGAAGACCATGATCGTGCGTTTGTTTCCACTCTTTATTTCCGACAAGATCTTGTTCACAGAATCGATCTGTTGTTCGAACTGTGGGTGGGAAATATCGACCACATGAAGCAGCAAATCGGCTTCACGCACTTCATCCAGGGTGCTTTTGAAGCTCTCGATCAATTGGGTGGGCAATTTTCGGATAAATCCCACGGTGTCGCTCAACAGGAAAGGGAGGTTGCCAATCACCACTTTGCGAACCGTGGTATCCAAGGTGGCAAAAAGTTTGTCTTCTGCAAAGACATCGCTCTTGCTGATGACGTTCATCAGGGTAGATTTACCAACGTTCGTATAGCCCACTAGTGCTACCCGTACCAGGGCGCCCCGGTTGCCCCGTTGGGTTTCCATTTGTCGGTCGATTTTCAGTAATTTTTTCTTGAGGAGTGTAATCCGGTCCCGAACAATTCGCCTGTCGGTTTCGATTTCCGTTTCTCCAGGGCCCCGCATCCCGATGCCCCCTTTTTGTCGTTCCAAGTGGGTCCATAGTCCGGTGAGCCTTGGCAAGAGATATTCATATTGTGCCAGCTCAACCTGTGTCCGTGCGTAACTGGTCTGGGCCCGTTGTGCAAAGATATCCAGGATCAGACCGGTACGGTCCAAAATTTTGCACCGAAGCTGTTTTTCGATGTTGCGTTGTTGTGCAGGGGAAAGGGAATCATCGAACACCACCGTGCCGATTTCATTTTCGTTCACATAGGCTTCCACCTCCATCATTTTGCCGCTCCCGATCAAGGTTTTGGGATTGGGCAGGTCGACCTTTTGCACGAATCTTTTATATACTTCGCCTCCGGCGGTATAGGTGAGGAATTCGAGCTCATCGAGATACTCCGTTACTTTGGCCTCGTCCTGTTCCCGATTGATGACACCGATCAGCACCACCTTTTCATATTCTATCGATTTCTTTTCAATCATTTGATCTTGTAAAGCACAAATCTACGCAATACTTGCCAAGCTATTTTTGTAAATTTAAAATCTAAACGACACGATTCATGCTTTTTTCGTTCTTCAAAAAGAAACAGAAAGTCAAATTACCCGCCAACCTTCACAGTATCGCCTTTTATAATCTCGAGAACCTTTTCGATACCGCGTTCAATGACCATACCCTCGATGCCGCATTTACACCCAAAGGGGAAAAGAGATGGTCTATGAATCGATACCAACAAAAACTGGCCAAATTGGCAAGGACCATTTCTGAAATTGGGATAGACACGGCCCATGACATGCCCGCATTGATAGGGTTAGCGGAGGTGGAGAACAAAAAGGTGATCCAAGACCTGATCGCCACTGATCCTTTACGCCGATGCTCTTATGGTTATGTGCACTATGATTCCCCCGATGAGCGGGGCATCGATGCGGCACTGATCTATCATAAAGCGTATTTTGAAGTACTTCATTCAGCCCCTATTGCTCTGATCGTAGACAATCTCAACGGGTTACGCGATACCACCAGGGACATTCTCTATGTGCGGGGAAAACTCAATGGGGAACACCTTCATCTTTTTGTCAATCATTGGCCTTCGCGCCGGAAAGGGGTCCTGGAGACCGAATACAAGCGCTTAATGGCCGCCGAGACCTTAAAATCGTTTATCGCCGACATCGAAGTGGAACATCCCAATTCGAACTATATCATTATGGGCGATTTCAACGATAACCCGGATTCGCCGAGCTTGCAATCCCTGATGCAAATGCCAAATTTATATAATCCTTCCGATCAGTTGAGGTCGCCCTTGCGGGGCACGGCAATTTACCAGAAGGAGTGGACCATGTTCGATCAAATTATTTTTTCGCACAATTTTTTGAATTACGAAAAAGGGACCCATAGCTTTATGGAGGCCAATATCTTCGACCGACCTTTTTTGGCGGAACCGAGGGGAAAATATAAGGGCATGCCCTTCCGTACCTTCGCGGGGAGAAAGTATTTGGGAGGGTATAGCGACCATTTTCCGGTGTACATTCAGCTCAAATACAACGCATAGCCTAAACCCGTTTGATCTCGTGCTCTTCCATTGGGGCTTCGTTTCGCAGGCGGAGCAGTACTTGGGCAGTGGTCACCACATCCAATTCACAATAAGAGACAATTCGATCGAGGTCGTTATCCTCATAATAAACCCCGCGTACCATGCTGCCATCAAGGTCTTGTTTCGGGGAAGGTATGCCCAAGATATTGGCGAGGAGCTTGAGGGAAGTATAATGTTTGTAATCCCCGAATTTCCATAGCTCCATGGTATCGAGATGCGGAATTTCCCAGGGCTTTTTGCCGAATAGGTTTAATTTATAGGGGAGCGAAATACCATTGATGATCATTCTTCTGGCGATATAGGGAAAATCGAATTCCTTGCTGTTATGACCGCAAAGCAAATGCTTCGCACTGCTGAAATGATCTGTTAACAGGTTTTTGAATTCTTTCAGCAGGGTAACCTCATCGCCATGGTAACTGGTGACCCGGAACGTCCTGATATCCCCTTTATAATTAAAATAGCCCACGGAAATACAGATAATTTTCCCAAACTCTGCCCAAATCCCCGCGCGCTCATAGAAGGCGGCCGCGGAGAGGCCATCCTGCCGTTGGTACTGCGATTTCTGATCCCAGAGTTCTTTTTTAATATCGTCCAGTGCATCAAAACTGGGCTTTTCCGGTACCGTTTCAATATCGAGGAACAAAATATGTTCTAAGTTGATTTTTTCCAACATTTTGATCATAAAAGAGCCCTTCCAAAGATACGAACCAAGGTAGGGCGTTTGGCCGCACCGAAACTGCAATTTCAGAAGAATCTGCCAATTGGAGGCTTCGTCCTTTTTGATCGCAATCGGCAGGGTGCCGATAAGATTTTAAAATAGGCATTGCTGTTGGGCAGGACTTTCGTGTTCCAAAAGCCATTTTTTGCGGTGCAGCCCCCCTGCATATCCGATCAAGGAACCATCACTGCCGATAATGCGGTGACAGGGCACTACGATCCATAATGGATTCTTGCCGTTTGCTGCGGCAACGGCCCTTATGGCTTTGACATCTCCCAATTTTTTCGAGAGTTCGAGATAGGAAAGGGTCTTTCCAAAAGGGATATCCAACAGTGCTTTCCATACTTTTTTTTGAAAATCGGTGCCTAGCGGGTTCAATTCCAAATCAAATGACTTCCTTTTTCCCTCGAAATATTCCTGTAGTTGGTAGGCGGCATCTTCCAGTACCTCCGGGATTACCGAGGTTGTGGCTTCCTCGCTGTCCAAGATGGTAATGCCGGAAAGACCGGTTTCATCACCTTCCAATTTTGCGATTCCCAAAGGGGTTTTTACAAATGCCGTATCGATCTCCATAGGTTATAATGCTGCTTGGTAAAAGACTTGCTGCACGGCTTCCCGTACTTTAAGGGTATATAGTTTGCGATGCTCCCTGCTGGGGTATACCCGATTCGATAAAAATATGTAAACCAACTTACTTTCGGGATCGGCCCATACAAAGGTACCCGTAAAACCGCTATGCCCGAAACTTGCCGGACCCACTTCCGGTGCGGGATAGGCATCGATAAAGTCCAAATCGCCATTGTTCAACAACGGTTTATCAAAGACCAGGCCTCTCCGATTTTCATTTTCCGGATATTGTACTTTGATGAATTCTTTTACAGTGGCTTCCGAGAAATATCGTTTGCCGGCATAAACGCCATACTGCATATACATCTGCATCAATTTGGCCAAATCGGTCGCGGAGGCAAAAAGTCCGGCATTTCCGGAAATCCCCCCCAACAAGGCCGCATTTTCGTCGTGTACCCAGCCTTGGGTCAGGGAATGGCGGAAGAGGGTGTCCATCTCGGTAGGCGCAATGCCGTTGGGAAAGCCCTTTAATTTCGGTCTAAAACCCATGGTAACGGCTCCTAAAGGGCCATAGAAACGATCTTGCAGATAGCTTTCAAAATCTTGCCCTGTCAATTGCCTTATCAATTCGGGATAAATCAAAAATGTAAGGCCGGAGTACAGATATTTTTTTTCCGTGGAGACTTTGGATCGGTCCATGATCCGATACATTTTGTTCCTAAACCTATTTTTTACAAAAATGGCGTCATAGGCCTGATTTTGAAAACGTGGGCGAATGCGATTTTTCACAAAACGGGATTTGACCCCTCCTTTTTTCTTTAGGACATTGTTCAGGTAAACGATGTAGGGTACCAGTCCCGCCTGATGGGCCAATATTTCCCGAAGCGTTAGGTTTTCTTTGTCCTTTTTTCCTTTCCAGCGCTCCCAGTAACGACTGAAAGGTTGATCCACATCCAATTTTTTCGTATCCACCAAGGCCATCAACGCAGGCAGGGAGGCCGCTATTTTGGTAACCGAGGCCAAGTCATAGAGATCGTCCAAGGCCGTTGTTTGCAGGCTGTCGTAGCCATGGTGGCCATAGGCTTTGTGAAATATGATTTTGCCATTTTTGGCCACCAAAACCTGGGCGCCCGGAAATGCATGTTGCTTAATGGCATTGGTCATGATAGAATCGACCCGATGATGGATGGATGCCGAATCGAGGCCTACTTCCTTCGGGGTGGCATAGGTGAGCCCTTCGGGCGAAGGACCTGGCTGGCTGGCAACTGCCATGGTCTGCCCCTTCATGTCTTGGGCGGCCATAATAATACCGATAAGTATTAAAAATTTGATTTTCATTTTTTTGTCGCAATCGTTCCGAAAACCAAGCCTTTGGGACGGGATGGCTTTTAGTCCTTATCCCATCAGTTTAACGGCATCTTTGGCGAAGTAGCTGGCAATGATATTGGCACCCGCCCTTTTTATGGCAATCAATTGTTCCATCATTACGGCATCGTGATCGAGCCAGCCTTTTTCGGCTGCCGCCTTCAGCATGGCATATTCACCGCTCACTTGGTATACGGCCACCGGTACATCCACTTCGTTTTTGATTTCCCTGACGATATCAAGATAACAGAGTCCGGGTTTTACCATTACGATATCGGCCCCTTCATCGATATCCATCAGGGTTTCCTTGAGCGCTTCAAATCGGTTGGCGGCATCCATTTGATAGGTCGTTTTGTCTTTGGGCACATTGACCTTTTCCACGGGTGCCGAATCGAGCGCATCCCGAAACGGACCATAGAAGGCACTTGCATATTTTGCACTGTAGCTCATGATCCCCGTATTCACCAAGCCTTCATCCTCAAGGGCTTCCCGAATCGTTAGGATACGGCCGTCCATCATGTCGCTCGGGGCGACAAAATCGGCTCCGGCCATGGCATGGGACACACTCATTTCCGCCAAGATATCCACGGTAATGTCATTGGCGACCTGGCCATTTTCAACTACCCCGTCATGACCGTAGCTGGAATATGGATCTAAGGCCACATCGGTCATGACCAACATATCGGGACAGGCATGCTTTACCGCTTTTATGGCCTTTTGCATCAAGCCATCGGCGTTGAGCGCTTCGGTCCCCTTGTTGTCTTTTAACCGTTCGGGCACTTTGACGAACAAAAGCACGGCACATAGACCCATGCCCCATAATTCCTTGACTTCTTTTGACAGCACATCCAAACTGATCCTGAAGTAATTGGGCATGGAAGGAATCTCTTCTTTTATCCCTTTGCCTTCCACTACGAAAAGCGGCACTAAAAAATCGCTTGGGGTGATGATGGTTTCCCTGACCAAATGGCGTATGGCTTCGTTGGTCCTCAGCCGTCTGTTTCTTCGCAATGGGTACATGAGTTCGGTATTTGTAGTAAAATTACGTATTCCCCTCCAAAAAGGGCCTAAAATTTTCAGAAGAGCGCCGGCAGGTTATCTTTGGGAACGTTGGCTTTGCTATAGAATGGCAGACGGGAAAGGGGGAATTGGCCGCAAATTCAGGCCCAATCCTTTGGCGATTGCAGCAACTTCAACAATCGTTCCTCCTCACTGTCTTTTTCGGGATGGTGGTCGTATCGCCATTGCACGTGTGGCGGAAGGCTCATCAGGATACTCTCGATACGCCCGTTTGTTTTTAAACCGAAGAGGGTGCCCTTATCGTGTACCAAATTGAACTCCACGTAGCGACCACGGCGAATTTCCTGCCAATCCCTTTGAGCAGCGCTATAGGGAAGACTTCTCCGTTTTATAACAATTGGTATATAAGCTGCCAGAAAACTATCGCCCACCTCGGTCACAAAGGCGTACCAGTTTTCAAGGTCCATGGTTTCGGAAGCCCTGCAATAATCAAAAAAAAGTCCGCCCACACCCCTGGCTTCATCCCTGTGGGCATTCCAAAAATAGGAATCGCATTTCTTTTTGAACTCAGGATAGAAAGTGGGATTATGTGGGTCGCATGACTGTTTGCAGATACGGTGAAAATGAACGATGTCTTCATCAAATAGGTAATTGGGGGTAAGGTCTTGTCCACCGCCGAACCATTGATCCACGATATTCCCCTGTTTGTCGTACATTTCAAAATAACGCCAATTTGCGTGGACCGTGGGGACCATCGGGTTCTTGGGATGCAATACCAAGCTTAGTCCACAAGCAAAAAAATCGGCCTCCTCAACGCCGAAGTAGTTTTGCATGCTTTGGGGCAGGGCGCCGTGCACTGCTGAAATGTTGACGCCCCCTTTTTCAAATATGGCGCCGTTTTCAATGACCCGAGATCTTCCGCCGCCCCCTTCGGGCCGCTCCCAGAGGTCTTCCCGAAAATGGGCCTGGCCATCGACTTCTTCCAATTTTTTCGTGATCTGGTCTTGGAGGGCTAATATATAAGCGTAGAATTGGTCTTTCATGGTGGGATAGCAAGCCCTGGAATTATGGGTCTATGAACAACTAATGACAAAGGTAGTGATTCTCCAAAAAATAGGATGGGCAGGATTATTGTTTCGGGGCGGGTAGAAGGTTTTAAAGCGCTACTTCGTTTCACTTCATTCGTCGGCGTGCTTTACACTTATACGAAAACTTAAGTAATATCATCTCAGTGCTCGGATCTCTGGCCCACCGACCTATTTGTTTCCAAGGTCTGTATATACCTTCTTCATTTCCTTTTGCGTTTTCTCGTCAAAATCTGTCTCTTCCTGAAAAGTATAGTAGGGTTCCCCCTTTTTTGTGTGGCCCCTAATCAAGTCAAAGAGCTCCTCATATGTATCTTTGGTATAGTCGATAAACTTTTCATTGGAATTAATGTAACTTATGTAATGCTTTCCAGTGAGTATAAAAGGTCTCCGTTTCCTACTCGATTGCGGAAGTCCAAGCTTGGCGCGCCGGCTTTTCAAAAATGAAGCTGGAACATGGGGAAGCGTAGCACTTCTAAATATAAATACCTTATCTCTAATAGAGAGGACCATCAACCCCTCGTCCTGAGTTGCGTCGAATGGTCTTGTACTCGTATAAAGGCCAATCCCTATTAGATGTACCGAATCGCGAGGTTCAAGGGGGGGGAACCATTTGTTGGGATCTGGGGGTTTGACAGTTATTGCTATTATGGTAGAGTCGCGTTGTCTTTCGTTGTCCTCGATGGTCAATTGTACGTTATAGGTGCCCTTATTAGCAAAAGTGTGCACTGGATTCGCCTCTGAACTGGCAGACCCATCTTTGAAGTCCCATTGGTAACGTAACGGGCCATCATCTCTGGAGCCGCTGCCCGAAAATTCAACTTCCAAGGGGGCAGTGCCATTGATATTGGAGGCCGTGGCTTTGGCCACAGGGCTCAAAGGCGGCTCGACCCTTATTTTTACCGAGTCTGTGTTGGTCAGTCCCGGGTTCCCCTTATCGGTTATGTTCAGTTGTACATTGTAGGTGCCTTTCTTGGCAAAGGAATGTACCGGATCGGCTTCCGAACTGACATACCCGTCATCAAAGTCCCAACGATAGGTCACAGGGCCCTCATGGGAGGAACCACTGCCTGTGAATTCAACTTCCAAAGGAGCAGTGCCACTGGCCGGTGAGGCCAATGCTTTGGCCACAGGTTCTACCGGAAAGGGCGGCGTAGGCTTCACATTGACTGTTATTGCCACGGAATCAGTGTTGTTCAGGTCCAGGTTTTCCATATCAGTTACGGTCAATTGCACGAAATAGGTGCCCTTATTGTCAAAGGTATGCACTGGATCTGGGATATCCGAAGTAGGGGTCCCGTCCCGAAAATCCCAATGATACCTTTTCGGGGCATCATGGGTGGAACCGCTACCCTTAAAGGTAACTTTTAAGGGAGCTATTCCGCTGGTCGGAGTGGCGGAAATTTTTGCCGCCGGGGCTTTGTGCTCAAGGGAGTCGATAGTTATTGGCACCACGGCGGATCCCTTTCGATCCAGGTTGTCGGTTACGGTAAGTCGCACATTGTAGGTGCCCTTATTGCCGAAGGTGTGCTCTGGATCGGCCATGGTCGAAGTGGCGCCATCATTAAATTCCCAGAGATAGCTTATCGGGCCATCATGGGTAGAACCACTGCCCGTGAACTTAACTTTTAAGGGAGCCATGCCGCTGGCCGGTGAGGCCGAGGCATTGGCCACAGGATCTCCTGGAACTATTGGTCTTGCTGGGGTAGAGCTATTGGGATCTGGAGTTTGTTCAATGCTATCTTTTAGTTTATCGTATTTTTCTTGCAGCCCGTCTGCCCTTAGCTTTTCAACAGTCCCCCAAGTTGCCAATAGCCCGATTATAAC
>JBATHI010000271.1:0-4556 GCA_049666645.1 Flavobacteriaceae bacterium
GCCATGAATACCATCACCGATGACCGAAAATATCTGTTGAACACGATTGCATACCTCGAGCAATTGGTCAGAAGGGAATTCCAAAAATTTTAAGGACGATCATTCCACGATTATTGGCCAACGACCCTAAAGATCCAGGTTTTGTCCGGATACCGCCCGTTGAGCTTGCCATCTCTCGCCTTTCTGGCTTCTTCCATGGTATCGTAGCGTCCTAAATAAACATAGTTGTAATTGTTGAGCTTCCTGCGGAACGATTTGGGATCCAACCCCTTGTCGCTCATATTTTTCATGAAGGCTTCATAGTATTTCTGAGTGCCGAAAACGTTGGCGATCAGGTAAAAACCGGGCTGTATTCCTTCTTCGGTGGCAACCTCCTCATATTTTTCGTTGGCCTGGGCTTTGACCTCTTCCGGTTGCTGAGCCAATTTGGCTTGTTCCGCCTGTTCTTTTTCCAATGCCGCGGCCGCTGCCCGGGCCATGCTGATGGAATCGAGCTTGCGTTGTTGTTCCATCTGTTGCGCCAATACCAAAGTCTCCTCGGCTTGTTTGATCGAATCCTTTCTTTTTTGGGCGTTCAATCTTTCCGCTTCGGCTAGGGCTTCCTGTTTTTTGGTCGTTGCCAAGGCCTCACGTTTTCTATTCTCATTTCTGAGGGCGGCCTCTGCGAGTGCCTTGTCATTTTTCACACGGTCCAAGGAATCTTTGCGTTGTTGTTTCAGGTTATCGGCTATGGCAAGCGCTTCTTCTTTTTGCGCTTTGGCCTTCGCTTCCTCCGCTTTCTTGATCCGGTCTTGTTCCAATTTTTCAATGGCCTCTGCTTCCTTCTCGGAGAGCTTTTCGGCCTCTACGATAAGTTCTTCTTTTGGTTCCAAGGGTTCTTCCGGTACTTCCTCTTCAAATTGTGGACCGATATGGTAGGCAAGCATGATTTCAAAAGTGGAGGATTTACCTTCCAGCGCACTATCGGTACCGAATTCGATCAATGCCCCAAGGGATAATTTTTGGATGAACCTGCCCCCTGCACCCACCGAAATACCATAAAAACTGTTATAGCCGGCCTGACCCCAAAACCTGTTGGTAGAATATAAAGTGCTCAACCCGATTTGGTTATCTTGGTCCGGGATCGATTTCCAATAGAGAGCGGGCCTGAATATGGAAGCCGCATCGGCCCCTAACTGAAAGTCGTACGACCCCGAAATTGAATAAATACTTTCCTGGGTAGTAGACTGTCTTTCTTTGGTCGTAAAATTATAATCGAACAAATTCTCTGAAGCAAGTCCAATACCCAGCCCATTCCACATTAAAAACAATCCAGGGGCCGCTTGTAATACAAAATCATCCGTGACCGCAAATTGGGGAAGCGGACCGGGAAGATTCACAAAAAACCGGTCATCGGCCAATTGTTGCTTAAAGCCAAAAAGGTTCAATCCCATGCCCAAACTTATGGTCGGACTGAATTCATAGACATAGGCATAATTCAGAACACCCCCAGTATTGTTAAAAACCCCGGTATTGTGCTGAAAAAAGGAGGCCCCCACGGCGGAATTTCTGTTCAATTTCCTGGTATAATTCATAAAAAAGGTTGTGGGATCGGCATCGATCTGTTGCCATTGCCAACGTGTCCATATTGAAATTGATTGCGGATTGTTTCTGGTAATCGACAAGGCGGGATTAAAAATACTGGAATTGTACTCCGTCAGGTTATGCTGCCGCAGGTCTACGGGAAGCCTGACCTCTTGCGACCAAGCCGTACTGCCCGCCAATAAAATAAGAAGTATCTTACCAAATCTTGTCATACGTAAAAAAACAAAAAACAATAGGTTTAACATACTATTTTCGTCTTAATTTTGTTAATTAGTATGAAATGATTTCAATTTCCGAACAAACATTCAGTTAGGGGGATTTGCGTCACAAGTAAAGTTGTACAATGTACAAAAAATCCAATGGATTGAAAATCAATAACCATAACCAATGAAACTGATCAAAACACTCTGCCCTTTTCTTTTCCTTGTTTTATTCGTGAATTGCAAGAACGACCAAAACATTGGGGAAATTTCAGCACCTGCGGGCGTATCTACTTTTTATTTTATTCGACATGCTGAAAAAGACAGAAGCGATCCCGGGAACATTGATCCGGAACTTGATCAAACGGGACTGGGAAGGGCAATGCATTGGGCAGAAATATTAAAGGACGTACCGCTTCAGGCGATATACAGTACCGACTTTGCGAGAACTTCGATGACGGCCGCTCCAACATCGGTCAAATTGAATGTTGATGTGCAGTACTATGACCCCCAAACCATTGATGTGGCTCAGTTCAAACAAGACAATTTGGGCAAAAGCGTGCTGGTGGTGGGCCATAGCAATACCACGCCCGAATTTGTGAATAAAATGATCGGGGAAGAGAAATACCCTGCCATGGAAGATACCGACAATGGAAGTCTATTCATTGTTCAGATCATCGATGGAGTTCCGACCTCCCAAAGGTTGCATTTCAGCTGCTACTGCCCCAAAAGAAATTAATCCTTTGCCACTTGGCTGCATGATGAATAAATTGAGGCCAGCAATAGTGGCAGCGCCATTGTGACCATAATTGTTCCCCAATACGATAATTGTTGCTATTTTTGCGGGCCATGCAACAACCGATCATCAATATAAAAAACAAAAGGGCGCGATTCGAATTTGAGCTCCTCGACCAATTTAAAGCTGGCATCGTCTTGTCGGGTACTGAAATTAAGTCGATTCGCCTGGGGAAGGCTTCCATCGCCGAAAGCTTTTGTGAATTCAACGATAAGGGCGAGCTGTTCGTGATCAATATGCAGATCGATGAATATTCGCACGGGTCTCATTATAACCATAAGCCCAAAGCCGAACGAAAACTGTTGCTGAACAAGCGGGAGCTCCGAAAACTTGAGAAGGAAGTAAAAACATCGGGGTTCACCATCGTGCCCTTGAATGTTTTTTTGGATGAACGTGGCAGGGCAAAAATGAACATCGCCCTGGCAAAGGGAAAAAAACTTTACGACAAGCGTGAAACCATGAGAGATCGGGACAACAAAAGGGAACTTGACCGGGTCAAAAAACAGTTCAACAAATAACCGGAACGGTCTTTAATTTTTGTCTTCCAACAAGGGCACAAATCGAAAAGAACCATACTCCTTTTTCTCAAATTCTTTTTCAGATTTTCTTTCGAACATGGTCATTATCTGGTCATCCACGCCTACGGGAATAACCAACTTACCTCCTATTTTCAATTGGGCCATCAATGGTTTAGGCACTTCAGGGGCGCCGGCCGTAACCAGGATGGCGTCGAAGGGCGCATCTTCGGGCAACCCCTTGTAGCCGTCGCCAAAAATTAATTTTTTGGGCCTGTACCCCATTTTTTCGAAGAAAATCTTGGTTTTTTTAAAGAGTTCGGACTGCCGCTCGATCGTATACACTTTTGCTTTGAAATGCAACAGCATCGCGGTTTGATACCCGCTTCCGGTTCCAATTTCAAGGACTTTCTGGTTTGGCTTTAACCGCAGGAGACTGGTTTGAAAAGCCACGGTATAGGGCTGTGAAATGGTTTGATCCGCTCCAATGGGAAAGGCTTTGTCTTGATAGGCATGGCCCTCGAAGCCGCTATCGATGAACAAGTGCCTGGGAATGGCCTTTATGGCCTCCAAGACCTTTTGATCGGTTATTCCCTTCTGGAAAAGGATCTCGGCCAATTGGTTTCGCATGCCGCGGTGCTTCAGGGTATCTTTCATCTGGCCCATGAACCTGTTTTTATTGCAAGACGGGGTTTTGGGACTGAAGCGGGATGATGAACGGCAGCGTATGAAAAAGCACTCATTTCAAAGGTTTGGTTTTGTGGTTAAAGTTAGCGAAGTAAATCAATAATCGGAAGTGGTTTTTCGGTTTCACATCCAAGAAATCAAAGGCCGTTAATTTATGGGCCGGTAGCACCACAATAGCTTTATTCGCAAAAGAAACAGAAACAACCGTGTCGAAACCGATAAACTCCCAAAGTATCCTTATTTTTGGGCAAAGCAAAAATTATGTTGAAAGTTGGCGTCCTCGGGGCGGGACATTTGGGTAAAATACATTTACGCCTGCTCAATGAGTCGATGAAATATGAGCTGATCGGTTTCTATGATGCCGATGCCATCAATGGCAAAAAAGTAGCTGCCGAATTCGGGTATACCTACTTCGAGAACATCAACAGGCTCATCGATTCGGTGGATGTGGTGGATATCGTTACCCCCACCCTGTCGCATTATGACTGTGCCAAAAAAGCCATGGAAAAAGGCAAGCATGTTTTTATAGAAAAACCCATTGCCAACACCTTGGCGGAAGCTGAGAAACTCATCGCCCTGAGCCATAAAAACAACATAAAAGGGCAGGTAGGCCATGTAGAGCGGTTCAATCCCGCATTTATGGCGGTCAAGGAAAAAATCCACGACCCGATGTTCATAGAAACCCACCGATTGGCCGAGTTCAACCCGAGAGGTACAGACGTACCCGTGGTACTCGACCTGATGATCCATGACATCGATGCGATCTTGAGCCTG
>JBATHI010000272.1:0-10664 GCA_049666645.1 Flavobacteriaceae bacterium
TCAAAGTGGTCTTGCCCGTGCCCGACAATCCAAACAAGATGGTCACATCATCTTTTTCGCCCACATTGGCCGAACAGTGCATCGGCAGTACATTTTGTAAGGGCATCAGATAATTCATGATGGAAAAGATGCCTTTTTTCATTTCTCCGGCGTATTCAGTGCCCAATATCACGATTTCCTTGCGCTCCAGATTTAGATCTACACTGGTCTTTGAGGTCATGTTGGAGGTATACTGGTTGGCCGGAAAACCGCCTGCATTGAAGATAATATAATCGGGTTCCCCAAAATTGGCCAACTCATCAGCGGTTGGCATGATCAGCATATTTTGCATAAAAAGTGCGTGATAGGCACGGGTGCATACAATTCTGGTTTTGATGCGGTATTTGGGATCCCAACCGGCATAGGCATCCACGACATAAAGATGGGTGCAAATATTGAGATAATCGATGGCCCGTTCATGGTTCACCATAAAGGTGTGTTCGTCAAGCCCTATATTGATGTTGCCCCAGTCGATATTCTTTTCAGAGTCGGGATGTTTCACGATCCGTTTGTCTTTTGGGCTCCTTCCCGTTTTTTCGCCTGAATAGGTCATCAAGGCCCCCACATTGGAAATGGCGGTACCCTTTTCCAAGCGCAATCCCAGTTCATAGAGTATCGGTACGCTGGTGTTTCTGTATATGGTTTCCGTATTGATCCCGTAGGCTTTGAGGTTGAATGGATTTGACATAATTTTGGTGTTACATATAAAGTTGAAAGTAAAGATGATCATATTGGGAGAAAAAAAAGATGACAAATGTCAGCTCGTTCAAATTGCTTTTCTTTTAGTCATCTCCATATGGCCGGCCGCTCTTTTTAGTATCTTTGTTCGCATATGAATGAATTTTTGGATGCCACCGGCGAACATTTCTCCCCTGAGGAAATCGATATCGAAAGGGCTTTGCGCCCGATCACTTTCGAGGACTTTACGGGGCAGGAACAGGTTTTGGAAAATTTAAAGGTATTTGTGGAGGCCGCAAATCGTCGGGGGGAGGCATTGGATCACACCCTTTTCCATGGCCCCCCGGGTTTGGGGAAGACGACTTTGGCCCATATTCTGGCCAACGAATTGGGGGTGGGCATCAAGATCACTTCGGGACCGGTACTCGATAAACCTGGTGATCTGGCAGGGCTCTTGACCAATTTGGAGGAAAGGGACGTGCTTTTCATCGATGAGATCCATCGTTTGAGTCCCGTGGTCGAAGAATACCTCTACTCTGCCATGGAAGACTACAAGATCGATATCATGATCGAAACGGGCCCGAATGCCCGTTCGGTGCAGATCAACCTCAATCCGTTTACCCTGATCGGGGCCACGACAAGATCGGGTTTGCTGACCGCCCCCATGCGCGCCAGATTTGGAATACAGAGTAGATTGCAGTATTATTCCACCGAACTGTTGTCGACCATTGTCGAACGCAGTGCGGAAATATTGAAAGTGCCCATCACCCTCGACGCGGCTATTGAAATTGCGGGCAGGAGCAGGGGTACCCCTAGAATCTGTAATGCCCTGTTAAGAAGGGTCCGTGATTTTGCCGAGATCAAAGGCAATGGTGCAATAGATATGGAAATTTCCAGGTACGGTCTAAAGGCCTTGAACGTGGATACCCATGGATTAGATGAAATGGACAATAAAATTCTGTCGACCCTCATCGATAAGTTCAAGGGAGGCCCTGTGGGCATCACTACCTTGGCAACAGCGGTTTCGGAAAGCGCCGAGACCATCGAAGAGGTGTACGAGCCCTTTTTGATCCAACAGGGCTTTATCATGCGCACCCCACGGGGCAGGGAAGTGACCGAATTGGCCTATAAACACTTGGGGAAAATAAAAGGGGGGATTCAACCTGGCCTATTCCAATAAAACCATGCCAATGTTATTAGAAAAAACACCGGCCCAACCACTTAAGGTAAAGGACAAAGTGAGGCTCTGCTATATTTGCGGCCATGATCTTTTTTTTCACAGGAAGGCCCAGCTCAATACCAGGTTGGCCACTTTGTTCAATGTTGATTGGGCCAATAAAAGTGCCCATTGCCATGTCTGTGCCGATGGCAGCCATATCGAATGGTTTATGGAAGAACAATGAACGATCTCCCGACCGTTTCTCAGTTCGAAGTTTTTAAGAACCGAAAGGACATCTTAAAAAATCCCTTGCCTTTCCACCATCGCAATTTTCAAAAATTTGGAGATGCCTTCCGGGTAAAGATCGGTTATGGCAAGTCGATCGTATTTACAAGAGACCCCGCTTTGATCAAACATGTGCTGCAAAAACAACACAAAAATTATCAAAAATCGCCTTTGCAAACGGTTCAATTGGCCAAATATGTGGGCCATGGAATCCTGACATCCAACGGTGAACATTGGAGAACCCATCGGCGCATGGTACAACCGGCGTTCCACAAAAAGAAATTGGTGGGCTTGCTGGGCATCATGCAGATGGCCATTCGTGATGCGCTCAAAGCGATCAAACCGGATGAGGTCATTAATGTCCCGCCCTTGATGGGCGATTTGGCCTTTCAGGTAGTGGCACGATCCCTTTTCAGTAAAAGTGATATCGAGCGGCCCATGCAACGGCTCCAACAGATTACCGAACGCAATCAGAAAATGTTGATCCGTGAAATGCGCCAGCCCTATCTGAACTGGTGGTTCCGTTTGAGTGGGGCCATCAAGAGGCATTTGGCCCTATCGAAGGAAGGGCGGCACATTCTCAATACCATCATTGAAGATCGTTTAAGGTCGGGCATCGAAGGCGATGACCTGTTGGATATGCTTCTGAATGCCCGTTATGAAGATGGCACCCCCATGTCGAGGGAACAATTGCTAGACGAAGTGCTCATTCTATTTACGGCAGGGCATGAGACCACTGCGAATGCGCTGAGCTTTGCCCTTTATTTTTTGGCAAAAGATCAAAAAGTACAGGAAAAAGCCTTTCAGGAAGTTGAGAAGCTCGATTTGGAGAAAGGGGATATCATGGAAAACCTCACCCGACTTCCCTACATAAAACAATGCATAGAAGAAGCGTTGCGCCTGTATCCGCCGGCCTACGTCATCGATCGAATTGCCATGGCCGACGATACCTTTGAAGGGCGAACCATCAAAAAGAATACGATGATCTTGATGTCGGTCTATGAACTGCACCGGTACCAGCCATTTTGGGACGCCCCCGATGATTTCGTTCCTGAACGTTTTGACCGAGAAAACGGTAAGGACTTCCAAGAATATTATTATCCCTTTGGGGCGGGACCAAGAATGTGCGTCGGCAATAATTTTGCCATGCACGAGATGACCATGACCGTGGCAGAGGTGCTCAAAACATTTCATTTGCAGACCGACTTGGAAGCGGTGGGGATCAATCCCTTGATCTCTTTAAAGCCCAAAGAGGTTCTTATAAAATTTGATAAAAGATAGGGATTGCAGCTTCAGCACAACCATACCCAAGCCATTAAAACCGAGGCCAAACGTCTCGGCTTTTTTGTGCCATTCACCCTTAAGATATAATTCTTCTACCGTATGGGATAGCAAGGTGAACTTAAAATTAAAAATCTTTGAATGGGCGAGCGGCGATTCCCATTTGGTGGCATAAATCCCTGGCAATTAAATCACATTCTTTGGGCCATATGGATTGAAGATTGTAAATTAATGATATAGCTTTTATTCCATGACTTATGGAATAAAGACTGTAATATTTGCAGGAATAATATTCTTCGGCCTTTGCCACAGCTCTAATTTTTGACATTTTATTAAGGAATTTTCGGAGTTAAAAATTTCGCCGATCATCCCTCTTTTTGTAAATTTATGGTTGTTCCCTCCCTTACATCTTCGCAGGTACCATTGTAACGTCCTCGTCCTTGGGTTCCCTCCTTTAGTTACAAGATATTTGATGTATTTATCTCAACTTAATTAACCCCTTTATTAAAAAATTATGGAAGTAAATGAAAAAATATCCACCCAGGTGGATGAAGAAAAGCTCCATGCACTTTTAGGTAAGATGGTAACAGAAATGGGAGCGGCCGCAATAGGCCCCCTCATTATTCTGGGCGATCGACTGGGCCTATACAAAGCCCTTCAGGAATATGGACCTACGGGGTCTAGACAATTGGCGGATGCCACGGGCACCTCTGAAAGATATGTACGGGAATGGCTGGCCGCCCAGGCGACATCAGGCTATATCGAGTATCATCCCGAAAAAGAACAATTTTCCATGACCTTGGAACAGGCCATGGTGTTCAGCGATCCGAATAGCCCGGTTTTGATGACGGGTGCGTTCTATGCCATTTCCTCAATGTACCATGATGAAGAAATCATGGAAAAGGCATTTAAGTCGGGAAAAGGGGTTTCCTGGGGAGATCATCACAGTTGTCTCTTCTGTGGTACAGAGAAATTTTTCAGGCCATCCTACAAGACCAACCTGGTTTCCAATTGGCTCCCCGCATTGGATGGCGTCGTTGACAAGTTGAAAAAAGGGGCTAAAGTCGCGGATATTGGCTGCGGACATGGTGCTTCCACCACGATTATGGCCGAAGCTTTTCCAAAATCGGAATTTATCGGATATGATTTCCATGAGGGATCTGTAAAACATGCGGCAGCAGCTGCAAAAAAAGCAGGAATTAAGAATGTCTCCTTTAAGGTTGCAAACGCTAAAAACTTTCCCGGAAAGGATTACGACCTAGTTGCCTTTTTTGATTGCCTTCACGACATGGGCGATCCGGTAGGGGCCTTAAAACATGCGCGGAAAGCTTTAAAACCGGATGGCACGTGTCTTTTGATTGAGCCCTTTGCCAATGACACCCTATTGGAAAATATGAATCCGGTAGGTCGGGCATTTTATTCTTTCTCGACTATGTTGTGCACCCCAAGTTCCATGAGCCAGGAGGTCGGACTTGCCCTTGGGGCACAGGCGGGTGAGAAACGACTTCGGGAAGTGGCTATGAATGGCGGCTTTACCAGATTCAGAAGGGCGACGGAAACACCCTTTAATCTAATTTTGGAGGCAAGGCCATAAAGCGATGGGAATAGCACAGTCTCAGGAGTTCATCCATGATGATTGCCAAAACAAAAACCGAAGCCATCCGCTTCGGTTTTTATCTTTTTACCATAGTACTGTTGCCGTTTCCGCCCATAACCTTTACGGATATTTGCAATATCTTGAAACCCTGTCATGAAATTTGGCTACCCATAATCTTGTTGTCAAAGTGCATAGGGCATCGGATCTTGCTTAGCATCGATCAATACCAATGAATTTTATGCTTTCTGCATTTTAAAGATATCTTATCTTGGGGCCATGAAAAACCAGCACCATGCCCAAAGCATAAAAACCGAAGCCAAACGCCTCGGTTTTTTGTCCTGCGGAATTTCCAAGGCCGGGTTTTTGGAAGAAGAGGCCCCGCGCCTTGAGAAATGGTTGAAGAACAATATGCAGGGCGAAATGTCCTATATGGAAAACCATTTCGACAAGCGCTTAGATCCCCGACTCCTGGTAGATGGGGCCAAGTCGGTGATTTCATTGTTGTTGAATTATTATCCGGAGGCAACCCAATCTGCGGACAGTTATAAAATTTCCAAGTACGCCTATGGGCAGGATTACCATCACGTGATCAAGTCGAAACTTCGACAGTTGCAGGAATTTATCTCCGAAGAAATAGGAGAGGTCAATGGCCGCGCCTTTGTCGATTCCGCACCGGTGATGGACAAGGCGTGGGCGGCCAAAAGCGGCTTGGGCTGGATGGGCAAACACAGCAATCTTTTGACCCAACAAGTGGGTTCTTTCTATTTTATCGCAGAACTCATCGTTGATATTGAACTGGAATATGACGCCCCTGTCACCGACCACTGTGGCACTTGTACAGCCTGCATCGATGCCTGCCCGACCCAGGCCATTGTAGCGCCTTACGTGGTCGATGGCAGCAAGTGCATTTCTTATTTTACCATTGAACTGAAGAACGAGATTCCCAATGAATTCCAAGGAAAGTTCGATGATTGGGTGTTCGGCTGCGATGTGTGCCAGGATGTCTGTCCCTGGAACCGCTTCTCCAAACCCCACAGGGAGCCGCTCTTCGAACCCCATCCGGAATTGTTGTCCCTCACCAAAAAGGATTGGGACGAGATCACCGAAGATGTCTTTAAGCGGGTCTTTCAAAAATCGGCCGTAAAACGCACCAAGTATTCGGGTCTCAAACGCAATATCGATTTCTTGAAGGAATAACCAATGACAATCCTAGATACTCCAACGATTTCGTAATGATAATTGCAAACTTTCCGGGCGACTTTCCCAAAACAAGACATAGAATATACTATATTGACCACTTCAACCACCGTGACCAAACTTCGCACAAATGGATTTCAACAAACCCAAATTAAGTTTTTGGCAAATATTTAATATGAATGTCGGGTTTCTTGGGATCCAGTTCAGTTTTGGATTGCAGCAAACCGCGATCAATCCAATTTTCCTTTTTTTGGGAGCACCGGAAGATATGTTGCCGATTTTGAACATTGCAGGGCCGGTTACCGGTTTGATCGTTCAGCCTATCATCGGTGCTATTTCGGATAAAACATGGTCACCGCGCTGGGGCAGGCGAAAACCCTTTTTCTTGATAGGGGCCATTATCGGCAGTCTCTGTTTGTTTGCTTTTCCTTTGAGCCCCGTGCTCTGGTTTGCTGTTGGGCTGCTTTGGATTTTGGATGTTGGAAACAACATGGCAATGGAACCTTATCGTGCCTTTGTAGGCGATAAATTGCCCATAAAACAATTGAGTCTGGGATATCAAATGCAGAGTCTTTTTGTAGGAGCGGGTATTGTTTTGGCGAATGCCTCCATTTTTTTGTTTCAGGATTGGTTTAGTGTGGACGGCACCGTGGATGCGGTGGGATCCATTCCAAAATGGCTTTATTATTCCTTTTTTATCGGCTCGGTCTTATCGGTCAGCACCATTTTATGGTCTGTTTTAAAAACGCCTGAAATCCCTCCTTCTGACAAGGAATTGGCGGAAATAAATGCCCATAAGGGCTTGCCCTTCTTGGAACGCTTCAAAATGCCCTTTATCGAGATTTCAAGGGCGATTAAAGAAATGCCCGTCTTCATGTGGAAACTTTCCGCAGTATACCTCTTCCAATGGTACGCCTTGTTCGTGTACTGGCAGTTTATCGTGCCCCTTTTCAGGGTCACCATGGGATATGATACTTCAAATGCCGCCGCCCAGGCCGCAAAAATGAGTACCACTTATAATATCGTGACCGTTGTGGTGGCGTTGGCCCTGGTACCATTGACATTGAAATTTGGAGGAAAGAAGATCTACGCTGCCAGCTTGCTTGGCACCGGGCTGGCCCTCTTGGCGATACCCTATATTGCAGATCCCGTTTTAGTGTTGTTTCCGATGGTGCTGTTCGGCATCGGTTGGGCAGCCATGATGGGCATCCCCTATACCATGGTTTCAAAAATAGTTCCTCAGGAACGCCGAGGGGTGTATATGGGCATATTGAATATGATGATCGTCATTCCCATGGGTATTGAAACGCTTACTTTCGGCCCAATCTTCAAATATCTTCTGGGCAATAACGCGATCAACGCCATTCTTTTTGGGGGCGTGTTTTTTATCATTGCCGCTTTGCTGGCCTTAAGATTGAAAGTCCCGGCAGACAAAGTCTGATCGGTCCGGCCCTTTCTTCAATTTTAATCGGCAAACCAACAGGGTTGCCGATACTTCTTGGTGATGAAAAGGATTATCCATAAGTGGCGGGTTTATTGAAGAATACCCTTAAATTTGCTAACCAAAACAATCGCAGATGAGCAAGAGCAAACAAAGACGGGAGGCCTTAATTTATCATGCCAAGCCCCAACCTGGGAAGATCAAGATAGTGCCCACCAAACCATACGCTACCCAAAGAGATCTTGCTTTGGCCTACTCTCCCGGAGTTGCGGAACCTTGCCTGGAAATCGCAAAGAAAAAAGACAATGTTTACAAGTACACCGCCAAAGGCAACTTGGTAGCCGTCATCTCCAACGGTACCGCGGTCCTTGGCTTGGGCGATATCGGCCCCGAAGCATCCAAACCGGTGATGGAGGGCAAATGCCTGCTCTTTAAAATTTTTGCCGATATCGATGGCATGGATATTGAAATCGATACCAAAGACATAGATAAGTTCGTGGAGACCGTAAAAATGATCGCCCCTACATTCGGAGGCATCAATTTGGAGGATATCAAGGCCCCCGAAGCATTCGAAATTGAACGAAGGCTCAAAGAAGAGTTGGACATACCCGTTATGCACGACGATCAACATGGTACTGCCATTATTTCTGCAGCCGCTTTGTTGAATGCCTTGGAAATCACGAAAAAGAAGATTTCCGAGGTACGCATCGTGGTCAACGGGGCCGGGGCCGCTGCCGTTTCATGCACCAAGTTGTACAAGGCCTTTGGCGCGAAGATGGAAAATATCGTGATGCTCGATAGCAAAGGGGTCATTCGCATGGATGCCGAAAATATAGCGCCTTCCAAGCTTGAATTCGCAACGAAGCGCAAAATAGACACCCTGGCCGAAGCCATGAAAGATGCCGACGTTTTTATCGGGCTGTCTATTGCGGATATCGTCACCCCGGAAATGCTCAAATCAATGGCCAAAAACCCCATCGTATTCGCGATGGCAAATCCCGACCCCGAAATTAAATATGACCTTGCGATTCAAACCCGCAAAGACATCATTATGGCCACGGGCCGGTCCGATCATCCAAATCAAGTAAACAACGTGCTCGGATTCCCCTTTATATTCAGGGGCGCTCTGGACGTTCGTGCCACCACGATCAATGAGGAAATGAAAATGGCGGCGGTGAAGGCCTTGGCCAAATTGACCCGCGAGCCGGTGCCGGAACAAGTGAACATTGCCTATGGGGAAACCCGCCTCACTTTTGGCAAGGAGTACATCATCCCGAAGCCGTTCGACCAAAGACTGATCGCTGAAATTCCACCCGCTGTCGCCAAAGCCGCTATGGAAAGCGGGGTGGCAAAAGCACCTATCGAGGACTGGGACAAATATAGGGAAGAGCTGTTGCAAAGATCGGGGAAGGACAATAAAGTGGTGCGGTTGCTTCACAGCAGGGCAAAAGCCAACGCGAAAAAGATCGTTTTTGCCGAAGCCGATCAACTGGATGTATTGAAAGCGGCACAAATAGCCTATGAAGAAGGGATCGCCATTCCCATTTTACTTGGCAATACCGAAATCATCATGGAGCTGAAACGTGAGCTGGAATTCGACAGCGATGTGGCCATCATAGATCCCAACCACGAATCCTCCGATGAAATGAGGCTCCGATATGCCACCAATTTTTGGGCAAAGCGCCAAAGAAGCGGTACTACCTTGTACAGTGCCAAACTCAAAATGAGGGAACGCAATTATTTTGGGGCCATGATGGTGCGTGAAGGCGATGCCGACGGTATGATTTCAGGATATTCCAGGGCCTATCCCACGGTGGTAAAACCTGTGTTTGAGGTCATTGGAAGGGCGGCCAACGTGAAGCGCGTTTCTGCGGTAAACATTATGATCACCGACCGTGGGCCCATGTTTCTGGCGGACACCTCGATCAATATCGACCCCAATGCGGAAGAAATCGCCGAGATCGCCTTGATGACGGCCAATGTGGCCATGACTTTTGGGTTTGATCCTGTTATGGCCCTGTTGTCCTATGCGAATTTTGGATCTTCTTCACACCCCCATGCGATCAAGGTAAGGGAGGCGTTAAGGATTTTGCACAACAGTAACCCCGAATTGGTGGCAGATGGGGAGATTCAAATCGATTTCGCACTGAATAAGGAACTACACCAAAGCCAATTCCCATTTTCGAAATTGGCCGGAAAAAAGGTGAACACCTTGATATTCCCTAATTTGGAGGCCGCCAATATCACCTATAAACTACTCAAGGAAATGAATGGATCCGATTCGATCGGGCCCATCATGGTAGGGCTGAGCAAATCGGTGCATATCTTGCAGCTTGGCGCCAGCGTCGATGAAATGGTGAATATGACCGCGGTGGCCGTCATCGATGCCCAGGAAAGGGAAAAAAGAAAGAAGGCGAAAGCCGCAAATACCTAGGGGGCTCATTTGAACCCCGTGATGCCGCACAAGACAATATAGCTGAACCAAAACAATACAACCGTCCAACCCAAGTCATGATCAATCATTTAAAAGGCAAGCTGGTGGAGAAATATCCCACCCATGTGGTCATCGAATGTGGCGGTGTGGGCTATTTTGTAAACATATCGCTGCATACCTACTCCAAAATATCCGATTCGGAACAAGTGCTGTTGTTCACCCATTTACAGATCAAGGAAGATGCCCATACCTTGTTCGGTTTTGCGGAACAATCCGAAAGGGAAATCTTCCGCCTTTTGCTTTCCGTTTCAGGTATCGGATCGAGTATTGCCCGCACCATGCTTTCTTCCATGGAGCCGACCCAAATACGAGATGCCATCGCAAACGGGAATGTGCCGGTGATTCAGGCCATAAAAGGTATCGGCGCCAAGACGGCACAACGTGTCATTTTGGACCTCAAGGACAAAATTCTCAAAATCTACGGAATAGACGAAGTTTCCCACATTTCGAACAATACAAATAAAGATGAAGCGTTATCTGCATTAGAGGTACT
>JBATHI010000273.1:0-6063 GCA_049666645.1 Flavobacteriaceae bacterium
GATCAATACTGCACACCTGTTATTGTGCATCTTGCGGAACGAGAACGATCCCACTACCAAACTGCTCCACAAACTGAAAGTGGACTATGACGGGGTCAAGGAACAATTCAAATTCATGATCACCAGCGACGATGAAATCGTGGACTCCCCTACTTCCGAATCTTTTCCAAACGAGCCAGATGATACCGGTGACGAAAAAGAAGGCAATTTCGGCACGACCAGTAGCCAAAAAGGCAATAAAAAGTCGAAAACTCCGGTATTGGACAACTTTGGCAGGGACCTTACCCGATTGGCCGAAGAAAACAGGTTAGATCCAGTGGTGGGCAGGGAAAAGGAGATCGAAAGGGTTTCCCAGATACTGAGCAGAAGAAAAAAGAACAATCCCCTGCTGATCGGGGAACCCGGTGTGGGTAAAAGTGCCATTGCAGAAGGACTCGCACTGAGGATCATCAACAAAAAAGTTTCCAGGATCCTGTACAACAAACGGGTAGTGACCCTTGATTTGGCGTCATTGGTAGCCGGTACCAAATACCGCGGGCAGTTCGAAGAACGGATGAAGGCGGTGATGAACGAATTGGAGAAGAACGAGGATGTGATCCTTTTTATCGATGAAATACATACCATAGTAGGTGCCGGTGGCGCAACCGGCAGCCTTGATGCTTCCAACATGTTCAAACCCGCTTTGGCAAGAGGGGAAATCCAATGTATCGGTGCGACCACCTTGGATGAGTATCGACAATACATCGAAAAGGACGGTGCCTTGGAGCGACGTTTTCAAAAAGTGATCGTAGAACCGACCACCGTTGACGAAACCATCGAAATCCTCAAGAACATCAAGGGTAAATATGAAGACCACCACAATGTCATCTATACCGATGAGGCTATCCTTGCCTGTGTGAAATTGACCAATAGGTACATGACCGACAGGTTTCTTCCCGACAAGGCGATCGATGCCCTCGATGAATCCGGTTCCCGGGTGCACATTGTGAATATGGACGTCCCCAAACAGATATTGGAACTGGAAAAGCAGTTGGAAGACGTACGTGAACTGAAAAACAGCGTCGTAAAAAAACAGAAATACGAAGAGGCCGCCAAATTGCGGGACGATGAAAAGAGATTGGAAAAAGATCTGGCCATCGCACAGGAAAAATGGGAGGAAGACAGCAAACAGCACAAAGAAATCGTAACCGAAGACAATGTGGCCGATGTGGTGTCTATGATGAGCGGCATACCCGTAAACAGGATTGCCCAGACCGAAAGCAACAAATTGGCCAAACTGCCCGAATTGATCAAAGGCAATGTCATCGGACAGGATGAAGCCGTTGCCAAGGTGGCCAAGGCCATACAGCGAAACAGGGCCGGCCTGAAAGACCCCAATAAACCGATAGGATCATTTATATTTCTTGGACAGACCGGGGTCGGGAAGACACAGTTGGCCAAAATATTGGCCAAGGAGCTTTTCGATTCGGAAGATGCCTTGATCAGGATAGATATGAGCGAGTATATGGAAAAATTCGCCATCTCAAGATTGGTAGGCGCTCCCCCGGGATACGTCGGGTATGAGGAAGGCGGCCAATTGACCGAGAAAGTGCGCCGCAAACCGTATTCCGTAATTCTTTTGGATGAGATGGAAAAGGCACATCCCGATGTTTTCAACATGTTGTTGCAGGTATTGGATGATGGTTTCCTGACCGACAGTCTGGGACGAAGGATCGACTTCAGAAATAGCATCATCATAATGACCTCCAATATTGGCGCTCGCCAGATCAAGGATTTTGGCCAAGGGGTCGGTTTTGGTACTTCGGCCAAATTGTCACAAGCCGATACCCATCAGAAAAGCGTGATCGAAAATGCGTTGAAAAAGGCTTTTGCACCGGAGTTTTTGAACAGGATCGATGATGTAGTGGTCTTTAACCCCTTGGAGCGGGAAGATATCCATAAAATTATCGACATCGAACTTGCCAAGCTATTCGCTAGAATTAAGGACATAGGATATGATCTGCATTTGACCGACAAGGCCAAAGACTATATCGCGGAAAAAGGCTTTGATAAACAATATGGTGCACGACCTTTGAAAAGAGCCATCCAGAAGTATATCGAAGATGCCTTGGCGGAAGAAATCGTGAATTCCAAAATTGAAGAAGGTGATCATATCTATATGGACCTTGATGACAAAAAAGAGGAATTGACCATTAAAATCAAGAAAGCGGAGAAGTCATCAAAGGATTGATAAATAGTAAGAAAAGTACTTAAAAGGGGTCCCGAAAAAGGACTCTTTTTTTTTGTGTCTGTTTTATTGGGGTAGGAACAAAAATAAAACGCGATCCATCAGGCGTAGTATAAACGATATTTGAGCCTTTAATCTAATATTTATCCTATTTATTGGGTTTACGATTACTTTCGTTTCGAGACACTAATCTACACACCAGAATGAAAGTGGGACAATCCAAAAAAACAATTATTGTTAGGGAGTATCAATTAGAAATAGGCAAAGTTCAGGTATTTGACGACTATATGGTTGCCACTTTCAATGAAGGGGCCACATTGACCATGGAGCGCGCCTATCAAATCATCGGAATTTCCGAAATACATTTTAGGGACAAAGACTTTGGTTATATCAGTCTACGCAAAAACTCCTATGCAATTGATCCAACTGTATATACCTATGTGCGGGAAATGGAAAACCTAAAAGCCTTCGCCATCGTTTCGATGAAGGAAATGGACATGCACAACTTCAAGATCGAGAAACTTTTTTATAAAAAACCGATGAAGTTTTTTATTGAATACAACAATGCCTTGACCTGGGTTAAACGCAGGGTCAAGGACGCAAAGAAATAGTACCCGCCCGAGCATTGATTTATGATTGCGGTTCTTCGTTACTTTCTTGTACCTCGGGCATCTGGAACAAATCGATAAAGGCCTTGCCAATGGCCTCGATGATATCCGAGGCGATCAAACCTTGATAGCCCCTTTCCGATACGGCAATGTCGCCGGCCCTTCCATGTAGGTAGACCGCAAAAATTGCCGCTTGCAAAGGGCTGTACCCTTGGGCCAACAGGCCCACCACCATTCCTGTGAGCACATCCCCGCTCCCGCCTGTGGCCATTCCGGGGTTTCCTGTGGAGTTGAAATATCCCTTTCCTTCGAAAACCGTTAGGGTATATGCCCCTTTGATCACCAGCACGCAGCCGTACCGTTTCGAAAATGCCTTGGCTTTCTTCAATTTGTCAAAATCATCGCCCCATTTGCCCAACAACCGCTCCAATTCTTTCGGGTGCGGTGTCAGAATGGTCGCTTCCGGCAATTTCTTGAGAAGCTCTTTGTTCGCCGCAATTATATTAAGGCCGTCTGCATCGATGACCATTGGGGCTTTGGCTACATCCAATAAGGCCGACAAGGCAAGAACACTTTCTTTTTCGGTGCCCATTCCAATACCGACGGCCAAGGTCATTTTTTCCAGATCTGTCTTAATGTCCGAAATATGATGTTCATTGACATCGGTATGAACCATCGCCTCCGGCAGATTGGTCTGCAGGGGCAGCAAACCGCAGGAAGGCACAAACAAGCTTACCAAGCCGCTTCCCACCCGCAGACTGGCTTTTCCTGCCAGATGCACGGCCCCCATTTTTCCATTACTGCCCCCGATGATCAGCGAATGGCCATAGGTGCCTTTATGTGAGAACTTCTCCCTGGGTTTATAAAAATCCAATACCTCATTTTTTCCGACAAGCGTAAAATCGGTTTCGGTGGTCTTGAGATACTCGGCGTCCAGTCCAATATCCAAAATCTCCCATTGTTCGGCATAACGCCCGGTATCCGGTAAGAAAAATACCAATTTAGGGGCCTGGAAGCTCAGCACATGGTTCGCCCTGATCACAGCATCGGAACTATCCAACCCGCGATCCATATAGAGTCCGGAAGGCACATCAACAGACAAAACATAGGCGCCGGAAGCATTCAGGTGTTGCAACAATTTCGCTACCCATGTTGCCGGAGGCCTGTTCAATCCGATCCCAAAAACGGCATCCACAATGATATCATCCCTGTGGATAGCGGGGTTCTCGAAAACCGTATCCAAGTAGATCGGCCATATCTTACGCTCTTTGAGGCGCTCTAAATTCACCAGAAAATCGGCCGATCTGGTTTTGCTATAATTGACCACGTACACCTCGATATGATAACCATGATCTTTCAGCATCCTTGCCAACGCGATGCCGTCGCCCCCATTGTTGCCTATCCCGCAGAACAGATGGATCTTTACAGGTGCGCCCTGCAAACGCGAATCCATCCACTTAAAAATCTGGCTGGCGGCCCGTTCCATGAGGGCCTCACTGGTAATGCCCTGCCTTTCGACCGTTATCTTATCGGCCTTATAAATCTGTTCCGAAGAAAATATTTTCATCCTTTAATTTTATTTAAGGCCCATGGGGCGGAAAAGCATAAAAATGCCCAGAAACGTTTGCCCAGGGCATTAAAAGTACTACTTTTGGTTTTTAGAAAATAGTCATGTTGAAATTTCTATTGGCCCTCACATCGAATTCTCCATACTACCGCTTTGTTCTTTCGAATACCGGTTTTACCACCCCTATGGGGTAATCAATTGCATATTCACCCATTTTTGCGATCTTTGGCCCTTCAAAAAGAGTATACCCTAATATAATCACATCATGCAGGTTTTAAAATTCGGTGGTACCTCCGTGGCCAATGCACAAAACATCGGCTTGGTAAAAAATATCGTTTCCGGTTTCAAAAACGGGAATAGCATCGTGGTGGTATCTGCCTTGGGAGGCATCACCGATCTGCTGCTCCATACTGCTGCCCTAGCGGCAGAACAAAATGCCGGATATCTTGAAAAGGCAAAGGAAATTGAGGCCCGTCATATCGAAACGATCAAGGAAATCATACCCATCAAGGAACAGAGTAGGGTACTCAGCAAGGTGAAAAGTGAGCTGAACAACCTGGAAACGCTTCTGGAAGGGGCTTACCTGATCGGGGAAATCACCCCCAAGCTTTCAGATAAAATCGTAAGTTATGGTGAATTGCTTTCGTCCTACATCATTGCCGAATTTTTCGTGTCGGAAGGTTTGGATGCGAGCTATGGAGATAGCCGGGAACTGATAAAGACCAATGATGTCTATGGCAAGGCCGCTGTGAATTTTGAACATACCAACCGGCTCTGTGCGGCCTACTTTAAAAAGGCACCTAACAAAATCACCGTGATGGCAGGTTTTATAGCGTCTTCGGAAAAGGGCAACCTCACCACGCTGGGCCGGGGAGGTTCCGATTATACGGCAGCGATCGTCGCGGCGGCGGTAAATGCAGAAATCCTTCAAATATGGACCGACGTGAGCGGAATGTACACGGCCAATCCCAAAATTGTGAAACAGGCCAAAGCGATTCCCCATATCTCCTATGAAGAGGCTATGGAGCTTTCCCATTTTGGTGCCAAAGTGCTCTACTCCCCCACCATTCAGCCCGTTCTGGCCAAGGGCATTTCAATTGTGATCAAAAATACCTTTGACCCCACCGCACCGGGAACCTTGATCACCAAAAACAGGAACGAAAAGGGAAAAACGGTCCGAGGCATCAGCCATATCGAAAACATTGCCCTATTGTCGTTGGAGGGACCAGGTATGGTCGGAATTTCCGGCATCTCCAAACGATTTTTCGAAGTGCTTTCCCAAGCCGATATCAGCGTGGTGCTCATTACACAGGCTTCATCGGAACACTCTATTTGCATTGGGATATCGGCAAACGATATCGATAGGGCCGTTACCATGGTCAACCAAGCTTTTGAATATGAAATTGCCCTTGGAAAAATTAAACCGGTGTATGCCGAAAAAGACCTGGCCATCATTGCCCTGGTCGGGGACAATATGAAGAGCCATCAAGGACTGAGCGGCAAAATGTTCAGTACCCTTGGCCGAAACAATGTAAACATAAGGGTCATCGCCCAAGGTGCCTCGGAACGAAACATATCGGCAGTCATCGACAAGGATGATGTTAAAAAAGCATTGAACGCCCTCCATGAGGAATTCTTCGAAGAAAACATCAAACAACTGA
>JBATHI010000274.1:0-3605 GCA_049666645.1 Flavobacteriaceae bacterium
AAGGTGGAGGATTTCGGTTTCCGATCGGGGTGCAGCCCCCCAAAAATTTCCTTCACGAACATTTTGGCGACACGGGTAGGGGTACCCTTCAGACTATCGTCATCCAGATCTAGGCCAAGCGTCAGCATCACCTCCCTGATGTTCCCGCGAATCCGCTCAATCTTTTCATCATCGGTCAACACAAAGGCATCGTCCCTCAATGGGGTATCCTCGCCCGACGAGACATGTTCGTTCTCCATCCCTTCAAAATGCTCTTCCAACGTGCTTTTCATTTTCATTCACTTTGGCTAATTACGAAAGGCAAAGATATACATAATATGGCACTTTATGCCCCATTTGACCCGTTACACAACATTAATTAGCGTTGTGGCCCATCACCCATTATTTTTACCGGCACAAGAATCGTATCGAACCATGAAGCATTTTGGCATCCCGAACCTGCTGCTGTTTTTTATGGGGCTCTGCGCCATTCAGGCACAGATTTCCCCAGATTGTGGTACCGCTGTCCCAATTTGCAACAATACCCCTGTCAATGGCGGAACCGTTGGCTATGGCATCGACGATTTCAATGGAGAAGAAGTCAGTGGTTGTTTGGAAAAGACCTTGTCGGGGTTCATCGAATCCAATTCGGCCTGGTATCGATTTCGTACCGGTGCTTCGGGCCAGTTGGGCTTCAACATTGGTTTCGATGCTTCCGAAGACTGGGATTTTGCTTTGTACAGAACGGACGATTGCAACAATTTGGGGGAACCCGTGCGCTGCAATTTCTTTGATAATTCCGATGCCAACAGTTACTCGGGTGTGGGTGAAGATCCATCAGGGGGTGCAGAGAATTTTCAATATGAAGATTGGCTGGATGTTGCCCCGGGTGAGGATTATTATCTGTTGATCAATAATTTCAGCAATACGAATTCAGGGTTTTCCATTCAATTTTCGGGAAGTATCTTTTTGACCAATCCTTACGACGCCTTGGATTGTTCGATCATCAACAACCTTCTGGGACCCCCGATATCGTTCTGTGAAGGGGAGACCGTAATACTGGATGCTACTACCGCAACTGCAATTACCTATTCTTGGTTTATCGATTCCGGAACAGGATTCCAACCTATCGTCGGGGAAAGTGGCAACACCCTCCCCGTATCCCAATCCGGCATCTATCGGGTAATGGTGGTTACACCGACCGGTACTGTCATCAGTGAGGTTCAAGTGGCATTTTCTCCCTCACCTACGACCTTTCCCATGACCGATGCGGCCTCCTGTGAAGGCTTTCAGACCTACGATCTATCACAAAAAGATGCCGAAGCCCTGGGCAGCCAAGATCCAAGCGAATTTGTGGTGAGTTATTATGCCTCCTTTGAGGATGCGAACAATGCTGCAAATGTGTTGCCCAAAATGCATCCTACGATCCTGGGCACCCAAACCATTTTCGTGCGTGTATCATCCGTAGATAATCCCAATTGTTTCGATGTGTCCGAGCAATTTCAACTTATCAATCTGGAATCACCCAACATGGATTTCCCTTCAGAAGCTTCCCTCTGTGTGAACGGAGGTACGGTAACCATAGGATTTGAGTCGGCAGAAGCCGATCACACCTATTCATGGGACAACGGGGCACAAACGGCCCAAATTACGGTAGCACAACCGGGAAGTTATACCTTGACGGCCACCCACGTCGAGGGTAGCCTAAGTTGCAGCGGTTCAAAAACAGTGCAGGTCACCGTTTCCGATCCGCCCGAGATAGCCAACATTGAAATTGATGATCTGCAGAACAACAATACCGTGGCCATCACCACCACGGTACAGGGCAATTTTGAGTATCAATTGGACGGAGGCGACTTTCAGGCCTCCAGTACGTTCAGCTATGTTTCCCCGGGCCCACATACGGTTACGGTGAACGATATCGGTGGATGCGGGGCAGTCTCCGAAGAAATTGTGGTGGTCGGCTTTTCCAAGTTCTTTACCCCCAATGGTGACAACAACAATGATACCTGGCATATCTCTGGGGTCGATATTTTGAACGATCCTGAGGTGTTTATTTATGACCGGTATGGAAAATTGATAAAATATATCGCAGCCACCGATACCTTCGGCTGGGACGGGGCCATGAATGGCAAGGCTCTACCGGAATCGGATTATTGGTTCAAACTCACCTATACCGCGGCCGATGGGCAGCGGGTTACCGCCAAATATATCAAGAACCACTTCGCTTTGAAAAGATGATCGGCCGGCATTGCCCCTTTTAAAAGATGCATTTCATCGATTAACGGCAGAAATTTCCGTTCAATTATACTAAATCGGACTGGGGGGCAGTTATTAAGGCAACCTTTGGTATGTAATTTAGCCCCACTACCTATGCGATCAGCTTTAGTTGTGAGTTGTTTTTTGCTCTGCTCGTTTGCCTTGCAGGCACAAAATTCCCCAGACTGTAGAACCGCCATTCCTGTTTGCGCCGATGTCCCTTATATGGGACTGGCCGATGGGAGCGGGGATATCGATGACTTCGATCCCGATGTGATCCTGAATTCCGGTTGTCTGGAAAAAGGGAGCGTGGCGTCTGCCAATATCGAAAATAATACTTCGTGGTTCGTATTTCGGGCGGGCACGGGAGGGCAGGTCGGTTTTGACATCGAGGCCTTGCCGAGCAATGGTACCACGGTCACCGCCGAATTCGACTTCGCGGTCTATGGTCCTTTTGGACCACAATCGTCTTGTGCCGATATCAGCAGTGGTACCGCCCAACCGATTCGTTGCAACTACGAGGTGAACGCCACCAATTTTACAGGCCTGGGCATCAATCCGGCCAACGGGGATGTGGGCGCCCCTTCCCTGACCCAGAATTTAAATACCTATGACGAGTATTTGGAGGTACAGCCAGGAGAGATCTATTATATCTTCATCAATAACTTCAATACCAATTTCGATGGGGACCCGGAACCCTTTATGCTCACCTTTACCGGTAGCTCGGTAGACGATGATCAAAATTCTGCCTTGGACTGTACCTTGCGCGACGAGTTTTTGGGCTTGGACATCATTGCCTGTGAAGGAGATCCCGATATCACTTTAAGTGCTTTGAACTCGCCCGCCGGAGCCGATATTGCGAATGTCGATTGGACGGTCGATTATGATGATGATGGTACCGTAGATGCCACCTTAACGGGGTCTGGGCCATTTGGAGCGGAATATGTGGTCACCAGCCCCAATTCGGGGCGCTATTTTGCGGAAATAACGACCAATTCCGGGACACCCCCCACTGTGGCCGATGTCAGCGGTATTCTGATCACTTTTTATGGGATACCCGTGCTTGACCCGGTGAACGGTGTTACGATATTGGAGGATATTCTGGATGATGATACCCGCACGAACAATGTTGAGTTCTTGGTGGATGGCGACAGCAGTTACGAGTATGCGATCAACGGGGGGGCTTTTCAGGACGACCCCATTTTCAGGGATATTCAAGTAGGCATCAATACCGTGATCATCAACGACAAAAATGGCTGCGGTATCACCGAACCCATTGAATTCCTGGTAACAGGCTATCCCAAATTCTTTACGCCCAACAACGATGGCATCAACGACCTATGGCTGGTTTATGGCATAGAGACCCT
>JBATHI010000275.1:0-4854 GCA_049666645.1 Flavobacteriaceae bacterium
ATCTATGATTGTGCAAAAAACGGCGGGAAGGCGGAAGCGGTTCGCCAAGGCATTCTACATTTATCAAAGGATTCCCAATTGGATTATATCGGCTATTTGGATGCCGATCTTTCGACCGATTTCAGGGACTTTGACGATTTGGTCCAGACCATTGGCAATTCAAATTTCAAAATTGTTAGCGGATCACGAATCAATCGTATGGGAGCCAACATCACCAAGGAATCAGCAAGAAAAATCATCAGCAAAACCATTAACCTGATCATTCAAAAGATATTGGGAATGCCCTTTAAGGATACCCAATGTGGCGCTAAAATTATGGATAGGGAAATTGCGGCCACCATGTTCAACAAAAAGTTTATCACCCGTTGGCTCTTCGATGTTGAAATATTCATGAGGATGAAAAAGCACTTTGGAAAAAGTACGGTTCAACCATTGATCTGTGAACAACCCTTAAAAAGATGGATCCATGCCGATGGCTCCAAATTATCAATGAAAGATTCGGTGAAGATCGTTGGCCAGTTAGCCCAGATTGCGATACATTACCGTAGTTAAGGCCGGACTGTGATTGCTATCGGAATGGATGTTCTTCAAGGATTTTAAAAGATAGCCTGAGGGGACCATCCATTCCAAGAACCCTGATCATAAACCTAAGGCTGCCGACTTGCCGATTTTATACAAAGTAAATGGGGTGCGAAATTGAAAATGGCCTATTGTTTTTTCGGGACGGTTTGTTTATCTGCGGTCACCCCTGGGGGCAAGACCGTCATCTTAAAGTTCCGGAAATGGATCTCAGCCCCTTCCGATTCCAGACACAGATAGCCCTTTTTGATGGTCGATTTGCTGATACCGTTCACGAACTTCCCGTTCACCGCAAGCTTGATGGTCCCATCGATACAAACCACTTTATAGGAATTCCATTCCCCTTTCCCCAACGCCCTGTTTTCTATCGATTTGCTCCTACTGCCCCTTGGATTGTCTGGAACGGTCACCACGCCCCCAACCCCAAATAGCTCTCCGTGTACGTAGGCAATGGGCGGTTTCACCCCATCCTTCATGTTCTGGTTCACCCAATCCAACTCGAGCATCTGTACCTCGACCCCGCCGGGCAAGCGGCTCTCGACATCCGGTGCCGCATCGCTCCAGACAAATATCCCAGAATTGCCCCCGGCTTCCATATGGCGCCATTCCACCGATAAAATAAAATTTTCATACTGCTTTTCGGAACGCATCACGCCAATGGGTCGGCCTTTGCATACAAGCAACCCGTTTTCGGTACGCCAGGTATCGGGATCGGTATTGACATTGATCCAAGAGATCGATTGTCCCTCACTTTCAGGTTGATCCATCATTTTATCGAAATCCATTTCCCTGCCAAAAACGATGGGTCGTTCCTGACCAGTAATCACAGACATGGCGCCCAACGAAAAAACCACAAGCAACTTCCCGATGCTATCCATAAAGTGTCATTGTGTCCTACATTAGTTTGTTAACTCCGGGGATGGCGATCGGCGGCATCTTCCAAACCAGATCCCAGTCATAATCCGCTTCCTTGGGTGCCAAAGATTCATTTGAACCGAACGCTTCCCCAAAGCTGATGGTCTGCCCGGTATAGCCCACCATACGGCCCCAAATGGCGAGCATGGTACTGTTGGCCATTTTCTCGCCATCGTTCATGGGCACTCCCTCCCGGATCGATTTGAAAAGCACATTGTGCTCCGCTTGGAACATATCGTTGCGTTCGCCTTCGAACGACCAGTTATTCTTCCCTCTGATGTCATATTGACGGCCGATCTGCACGGTTGCGGTACCCTCCGAACCAAATACCTCTACACTGTTTTGGTGCGAGGTATTTTCCTGCTGTCGCGTAAAATGATAGCCTTTGGCACCATTTGGGTAGGTGAACTCCACCGTAAAATGATCAAAAATATTGCCGAATTTTTTGTCAATACGGGCCTGTCTCCCGCCTTGTCCAGTGGCCCGAACCGGCATCACATCGCCCATGGCCCATGACATCATGTCCAAGCTATGTACTGCTTGTTCGACTATAAAATCGCCCGACAGCCAATTGTAATAATACCAGTTGCGCATTTCATAGGTCATCTGTGTCCATTCGGGCTTACGGTCAAAATACCAAGCCCCCCCACCATGCCTAAAGGTGGTGATGGCCCTGATATCGCCAATAGCGCCGTCCAGCACACGTCCAAACACAGCTTGATTGGCATTATCGTGCCTAAAACAAAAGCCGGAGACCAGCGAGAGGTTCTTCTCCTTGGCCGTTTTGGCAGCTTCCAAAACCTGTCTTACGCCAGGAGAATCGACGGCGACCGGTTTTTCACAGAAAACATGTTTCCCCGCGTTGACCGCTGCGGTAAGGTGATCTGGCCTAAAAGCCGGGGGGGTCGCCAATAACACCACATCCACATCCGATGCGATGACTTTCTGGTAGGCGTCGAACCCAACAAATCTGTTGGTGGGATCCACTTTGATCTTTTCCGGATGTATCTTGAGCAATTCGGTTAGTGCCCCTTCCAAACGATCCTCAAAAACGTCTCCCATTGCGGTGAGCACCACATTGGGGTCTGCGTTCAAGGCCTGGGCCGCCGCTCCCGTTCCGCGCCCGCCGCAACCGATCAAGCCCACTTTCAAGACCGAGTCAATGGATGGTTTGGTCGATTGAAAGGCGCTGAGCGGCGAGACCAGGGAGGTACCCACCAATGCCATGCCCGACTTCTTTAAAAACGATCTTCTGCTAGCGTCTTTTTTTGATCCCATTTTTTTTGATTTTTCAATGATAACTTACATTCTTGCCAATGGCCCCTTGTTGTTAATAACTCCATAATAGCCCATAAACAAGGTAATCGAAAATAAATTCTCGAACAAAGAGCGGCTCATTTTTGAACTGATTCAATGTCGATAAATGCTCCGGTCTTTACAACACCAAACCAACTGATGATCCAAGTATTGCAAGCTTTATTGCTTTTTTTGGCGTTTCTCCAAAATCTCGTTGAGTTTGTCTTTGTTTACGCCAAAAATCCCATCTTTTTCGATATCATCAAGGAACACTTCTATATATTTCTGGTTCAATGCATCGCTATCGCCATACTTTTTTCGAATTTGCTCCAATTCTTCATGCAATCGTTTCCTGACTTCCGCATATTCTGGGTCATCATAGACATTGTTCAGTTCTTTGGGGTCTTTGAGCCGATCGATCAGTTCCCATTGATCCAGATCAAAATAAAAATGGATCAATTTGTACTTTTTGGTAATAATGGCATAATGTCGGTTCACCATATGTTCCGCAGGGTATTCATAATAATGGTAATAAACCGCTTCCCTGGTCCAATCCTCCATTTGCCCCGTTAATATAGGTACAAGGCTCTCTCCCTGCATATCTTCCGGTTCTGGAACTCCGGCCACTTCCAAAAATGTTTGTGCAAAATCCAGATTCTGGACCATTTCATCCGATCTGGTCCCTGCTTTAACCTTTCCGGGCCATGCAACGAGCAAAGGGGTCTTAAAAGATTCATCGTAGACAAAGCGTTTATCGAACCAACCGTGTTCGCCCAGATAAAATCCCTGATCGGAGGTATACACGATAATGGTGTTTTCCATAAGTCCGTTCTCCTCCAGATAGTCCAACAGCCGTCCCACATTTTCGTCGACCGCCTTTATGGTGCCAAGGTAATCCTGCATGTAGCGTTGATAGCGCCATCTCATTTTATCCGCCTCCGACATACTGGGATAGGCTGTTTTGAATGTATCGTTAACCGGGGCATATGCCTCACGAAAATTGGATAGCTGAGACGAATCCAATCGATTGATCCCGAATTCATACCTCAGTTTATCGACCCCGATTTCGGGGAGGTCCAATTCATCCATCACTTCAGGAAAGATTTTGGAATCACCAGACCAGCTCATGTGTTTCAGAATGCTCATTTCCGCTTCTTTGGCAGCTTCCCTTCCCGAATAATCATCAAATAGCGTTTCGGGCTCGGGAAAGGTTTTATTGGTATATTCTCCCATGTGGCGTTCGGCCATCAACCAGGATCTGTGGGGTGCCTTGTGCAAATACATCAGCATAAAAGGATGTTCCGGTTTACGCTCGTCCTGTAGCCACTTCAACGTCATATCCGTAATGATATCGGTTACATAGCCATTTACGGTTATTTCCCCCTCATATTTAGTGATGAATTCGGGGTTGTAATATGATCCTTGACCGGGTAGAATTTTGAACTGATCAAATCCCTTGGGGCTGTTCCCAAAATGCAGCTTCCCGAACATTGCGGTCTGATATCCCGATTTTTGCAGGATTTGCGGAAAGGTTACGTTGGTGGTATCAAAAGGAAAATGGTTATCGATTTTCCCATTGATATGCGAATGCTTGCCCGTTAAAATCGTGGCCCTTGACGGGGCGCAAATGGAATTGGTTACGCTCGCATTGGTGAAAAGCATCCCCATTTTGGCAATGCGGTCGATATTGGGCGTCTCGATCAAACGGTTGTCATAGGCCGATATGGCCTGATAGGCGTGGTCATCGGCCATGATAAAAATAATATTGGGTCGCTTGGGTTCTTCCTTTTCAGCCTTTTGGCAGCCAACGACTAAGCTTAGGAGAAGCGGCAGGAGGGGCGAAAAAATACATCTCATCGGGGTTGGGTGTTGAATGGTTTGGAAGTCAGAAATTACGAATTTTAATTTGTTCGACCCACAGGATCACAATTTTTAAAAAAGTACTATGACGACACAGCGTTGGAACCTATTGGAATCATTTTCAGGCCAAGGGAAGATTTCCCCATTTCTGAAAAGCTAATAGGTGAATAAAAAAAAGGATTCACTGCATGCATCCCAAATGGA
>JBATHI010000276.1:0-11987 GCA_049666645.1 Flavobacteriaceae bacterium
GACGTAGGCCGCTCCTTTTTCCAGGGCTTCCCGGGCAAAGGCATTGCCATTGAAATTGGCACCCCTCAATGCGAAAAAGATACTGTTTTCCTCTATTTTTCGGGTATCCGTGGCAATTTTCCGTAACTTCAGAAATAATTGGTGGAGCGCTTCTATTGTCATGGTCCAAAAATATAAAAAGTCCCGAGTAGGATAGCGTCCTGCCCGGGACTTTTTTCAAATATCATGATGTACCCTTATTTTGCTTTTTTGCCTCTTGGGGTTTTATTCTTGGTCTTGGATTTTGAACCTACCCTCGACATGGCGCATCGGAAGCCGATGTAGTCGGTAGCCATGTACTGTGGCAGGTACCTGCGCTGTGCGGGATCAAGCCAGTACGCACGGTCTCTCCAAGAGCCTCCTTTGAAAACGCGAACCTCATCGTTGATCAGAGTGGTTCTATTGTTGGAGGTATCGTACTGTCTCGACAAATTGCCCAATGAATCGCGCTCCACCTTATGTTTTGGGGAATCGTACATTTTTCTTGCATTGGGGTCGTTTTCATTTTCTTCTTCACTGAATTTGTTGAAGAACCTCGATGAACCTGCGTCACCGTCCCTATAGCCCCTATTGTCACTGGATGAGAAGTTCGTTCTTAAATAGGTTTCGTTCTCGTCGACGGGCACCATTTTAATTTCACCAGGAAGGTTCAAGGCCACCACTTTTCCGTTGGGCAAGGTGTCGAATACAACCGAATCCCTTAAGATGGTCACCTTACCATCTTCTCCAATGGCAGTTTTCATATAGATATTTCCCCTGAAATAGTTGAAGTCGCTTATTTCATCATCAACGATGGGGCGATACACATCGGCAACCCATTCGGCCACGTTACCGGCCATATCATAAAGTCCTAGGTCGTTGGGTTTATAGGACATTACCTCGGCCGTGATATCGGCACCATCATCAGACCATCCTGCAATTCCACCATAATCCCCTTTTCCTTGTTTGAAATTGGCCAACTGGTCGCCTCGGCCAACACGCTGTCCGTTTCGGGTATATTCCCCATCCCAGGGATATTTTTTTCTTCCCCTATAGTTGTTGTATTCCCTGGAGCCTTGGTTGGCCTGAGCGGCATATTCCCATTCGGTTTCCGTTGGAAGTCTGTATTCTGGCATGATCACCCCACTGCTGCGCTTGGCAAAAGTGTTCACACTGTCTTTTTTCTGTTTGCCCTGAAGCGAATCGATTTGACCGTTGTACACCGATTCGGGACGGTTAAGATAGGCTTCTGTGCTGAAAGTGCCCTGCACCTCTCCGGTTGCCGCCTTGTATTTGGCATCTTCGGAAAGATAGCCTTCCCTTTCCAGCATGATTTCATTCACCCTGTCGGTACGCCATTCCGCAAATTGGGTAGCTTGTATCCAATTGACACCTACCACGGGATACTCTGCATATGCCGGATGACGGAGGTAATTGTTGGTCATGGTCTCGTTGAAGCCCAAACGGTTTCTCCAGACCAAGGTATCGGGCAACGCGCCGGTATATATATTCGAATACATGGGGTTTTCTGGTGGGTAAACACTTTTTAGATAATCGAGGTACTCCAGGTACATTACGTTGGTCACCTCGGTTTCGTCCATATAAAAAGACTGCACGTGCTGTGAGGTCGGGGTATTGTCCCAATCGTGCATCACATCATCCTGTACCTTACCTTTCGTAAATGTACCGCCTTCAACAAACACGAGACCGGGAGCGGTTTCCTGCTCCTTAAAATCCGTATTGAATTGAAAGCCTCCGTCTTTTGAATTGATCTTCCAACCGGTGGCCCGGGAAACATCTTTGGAGGAAGAACCAGATTTCTTACAACTGGTCACCATAGATCCGGATGCTATCACCGTAATGGAAAGTACAACTTTGATAAACTGTTTTTTCATAATTAGGACTTGAGTTCAAATGCTCGAACGACAAATAGGGGTTGTTCGAAATTGTATTTTAATTGATTTTTAATCTCGCTTTCGGCTTATAAAACGATGTTTTGGTCATTATATTTTACCATCTAAAAAAAAATAGGTTCCAAATCACGGTTGGCGTTGATGGCGCCGTCAAGCGTATATATTTCCATAACGGCATAAAGGGGTTAATATTATAGGATAATCGGTTTTCTTTCGTTTTCGAGAAGACATTGAATATCCATTTACAGAACGGTTATAAAATATGGAGGGCCAAAAATCTTGATCGAATCATAAAAAGTACCTTTAAACTTAAAAATAGTGAAGTTCGTATATAAGATATTTCCAAAATGCCCGTTAACCAAGTATTATGATTATTTTTAATTTTTGGAATCGAGCACATTCCATTTACTTTTGAACAACTAAACTTAGCTAGGAACGAATGAAAAAATTAGCGATACTAACACTATTGGCTCTCACCTGTAAATTGTCGGCCCAGGACAACAACAGGGTAATTACGACCGCCGTGCCATTTTTGACCATTGCTGCCGACGCAAGAGCGGCCGGGATGGGCGATATGGGCGTCGCAACTTCTACCGATGCCTATTCACAGCAATGGAATCCGGCAAAATTTGCTTTTGCAGATCGAAAAATGGGCGTTGGATTGGGGTATACCCCATATTTGGAAAGTGTTATCAAGGATATTGGATTATTGAGCGGAAGCTATTTCAACAAAATCAACGATCAAAGTGCGTTCGCCTTGAGCCTTCGGTACTTCACCTTGGGTGAAATTGAATTGCGGCAGACCATCAATGAAGTGGGAACCACTGTAAAACCTAATGAGCTGGCTTTCGATGGTTCTTATTCGTTAAAATTGAGTCCGACATTTTCCATGGCGGTTGCCGGAAGGTACATCCGTTCGAACCTCAGGCTGCCCCAGGCCGAAAATGCCGATTCTCAGGCTGCGAGCACCTTCGCTGTTGATGTGGCCGGCTATTATCGCTCCAGGGAAATCGCCTACAATAGTTTTGACGGCCGTTGGAGAGGTGGATTCAATATTTCCAATTTAGGAGGAAAAGTACAGTACGATCAGGGGGGGCAGGAAAACTTCCTACCTACCAATTTAAGGTTTGGCGGCGGTTTTGACATGATATTGGACCCTGACAACAAAATAGCATTTACAACGGAGTTCAACAAACTGTTGGTTCCGACTCCCAAAGATTTCAATGGTGACGGCGTAATCGATGCGACCGATAATGACGAATACCAAGGCATCGGCTTTTTTGAAGGCGTTTTTAAATCATTCGGCGACGCCCCCGATGGCTTCGGTGAAGAATTGAAGGAATTTACTTGGGCATTGGGTGCAGAATACACCTATCAAGATTCCTTTATGGTAAGAACGGGCTATTTCAACGAAAGTGTCGATAAAGGGGCACGGAAGTTCTTTTCATTGGGCGCCGGATTCAAGTTCAATATCGTGCAGATCGATCTTTCTTATCTGTTCTCAACCTCTCAGATTAAGAACCCACTTGAGAATTCCCTGCGTTTTTCACTTGCCTTCAACATAGGCGAGGAAATGTTGAACGACTAAAAGCATTCTTGCACTTTATAATTTTAAATAAAACCCGCTTTTGAGCGGGTTTTATTATTTTAGTCTAATTTAGATCTCACTGGCTATTATGCAAAAACAACGAATCGCTTTTGATCTACATGTGTTCGGCTCGATTTCCGAACTCGGTAAGGAACACGGTGATTTAATGCTGTCGGCGGTTGCCGCAAGGAAAAATGCTTATGCCCCCTATTCGAATTTCCAGGTAGGGGCGGCCGTACTGCTTGAAAATGGCGCAGTAGTTATCGGCAATAACCAGGAGAACGCTTGTTTTCCTTCCGGACTGTGTGCCGAACGGGTGGCCATATTTCAAGCCGGGGCAGCCTATCCTGGGGTAGTCATCAAAGCCATGGCCATTTCGGCCACTTCAACGACTCGATCACTAAAGATACCCGCCGCACCCTGTGGCAATTGTAGGCAGTCTATCGCTGAATATGAGCTGAAACAGGCGCAACCTATAGCCATTCTAATGATGGGGGCCGAAGGCGATATATTTCAATGCGATGCAATTGGCGACCTGCTGCCACTGGCCTTTGGCAGCACATATTTAAAGGGGAGTTAACCGTTGAACAAGGGCCAGCCATGTTATCATGAGGTAGGTTGGGGCAGTCTATGCTTTTTCTAGAAACCTTTTACATCAATTTTTTTCCACTAATAATTTAATATGTATTTTTGTTTCTTGCAGTTCCGAGCCGACGGCCGTCGGCAAATTACCGGACAAATTTTTGGATTATCATAAAAAGCATTCGATGGAAAAAATCACCAAGGACGTATACCTAAAATGGTACGAAGACATGTTGTTTTGGCGAAAGTTTGAAGACAAGCTCGCAGCGGTTTACATTCAACAGAAGGTCAGGGGATTTTTGCATCTATACAATGGGCAAGAAGCCGTTTTGGCCGGTGCCCTGCATGCCATGGACCTCACCAAAGACCGGATGATCACCGCTTACAGAAACCATGTGCAGCCCATAGGGATGGGTGTGGACCCAAGGCAGGTGATGGCAGAACTCTATGGCAAGGTAACCGGTACCTCAAAGGGCATGGGCGGTTCCATGCATATTTTTTCTAAAGAACATCGTTTTCACGGCGGTCACGGTATCGTCGGGGGGCAAATTCCCCTAGGGGCCGGTATGGCTTTCGGGGACAAATATTTCGGAAGGGACAATGTGACCATTTGTTGCATGGGCGACGGGGCAGTGAGGCAGGGTTCCCTCCACGAAACCTTCAATTTGGCCATGCTGTGGCAACTCCCGGTTGTTTTTGTTTGTGAAAACAATGGCTATGCCATGGGCACCTCGGTGGCCAGGACTTCCTTCTCTACGGAAATCTGGAAATTGGGCCTTGGGTATGAAATGCCATGCGGCCCTGTTGACGGCATGGATCCCGTGGCCGTGGCCAAGGAAATGAGCAAGGCAATTGAACGGGCCAGAAGCGGAGGGGGACCCACTTTCTTGGAGATGAAAACCTATAGGTACAGAGGCCATTCGATGTCGGATGCCCAACATTACAGGACGAAGGAAGAAGTGGAGGAGTATAAAAAAATAGACCCGATTACCCAGGTTTTGGACGTTATCAAAGAAAATAAGTACGCTACCGAAGAAGAAATCAAGGCCATTGATAAAAGGGTAAAAAACTTGGTCTCGGAATGCGAAAAATTTGCAGAGGAATCGGCTTACCCACCGGTACAACAGTTGTATGATATGGTATACGAACAGGAAAATTTTCCTTTTGTACAAAATAAACTATAAGTAGATGGCAGAAGTGATAAACATGCCCCGTTTGAGCGATACCATGGAAGAAGGCACTGTGGCCAAATGGTTGAAGAAAGTCGGTGATAAGGTTAAAGAGGGGGATATCTTGGCAGAAATTGAGACCGATAAAGCTACCATGGAATTTGAGTCATTCCATGAAGGCACCTTATTGCATATAGGCATTGCCGAAGGCGATGGGGCAGCTGTTGATACCCTTTTGGCCATTATTGGTGAAGAGGGCGAGGATATTTCCGGATTATTGAATGGGAGTGCGGCCAAACCTGAGGCCGCTTCGGCGTCGACCAAGCCTTCAACCGATAACCAGGAAGCCGATCCAAAACAAGCCGCGGTCGCCGAAAAGTCAGACCAGGCCGCTACCGAAATCCCCAAGGGTGTGGAAATCATAAAAATGCCCCGATTGAGCGATACCATGGAAGAAGGCACTGTGGCCACATGGTTAAAAAAAGTAGGGGATACGGTTGAGGAAGGCGATATTTTAGCCGAAATCGAAACCGATAAGGCTACCATGGAGTTCGAATCGTTCTATTCGGGTATCCTTTTATATATCGGAATCCAAGAGGGCGGTACCGCCCCGGTAGACACGGTCCTTGCGGTCATTGGCCCGAAAGGCACCGATGTTGATGCGGTATTGAAAGCGAGACCTGCATCCGATAAGGTGGCCGATTCGGCCCCGCAACGGGAAATTGTTGCCCCTGCTGCGGAATCTGCCCAGGCAACAAAGCCCGTTGCCGATGGCAAGCGGATATTCGCTTCTCCATTGGCCAAAAAAATAGCCTCCGATAAGGGCATCAATTTAGCGGAGGTCACGGGTTCCGGCGATCACGGCCGGATCGTAAAAAAGGATGTGGAAAACTTCAGTCCCACACAGCAAGCTACAGCCCAAGCAGTGGCCCAAAAAACAATGGGACCTGCCGTTTCACCCAAGGCAGATGCATCGGCACCGGTGAACCTGCCAGTTGGGATAGAAGGAAGTGAAGAGGTGAAAAACTCCCAAATGCGCAAAACAATTGCCAAGCGCTTGGCGGAGTCCAAATTCACCGCCCCCCATTATTATCTGATGATCGAGGTTGATATGGACAACGCCATAGCTTCAAGGGAGCAGATCAACAGCTTGCCCGATACCAAGGTCTCGTTTAATGATATGGTGGTAAAGGCCTGTGCCATGGCGCTAAAAAAGCACCCGCAGGTGAATACCAGTTGGAATGGCGATACAACCCGTTACAACCGACACATACATGTAGGCGTGGCGGTAGCGGTGGAAGATGGTTTGGTCGTGCCCGTACTCCGATTTGTAGATCAAATGACATTGACACAGATCGGCGCCTCGGTGAAGGACCTCGCGGGAAGGGCAAGAAACAAAAAGCTTGCCCCCAATGAAATGGAGGGCAGCACATTTACGGTTTCCAATTTGGGCATGTTCGGTATCTTGGAGTTTACCTCCATCATCAACCAGCCCAATTCGGCCATTCTTTCGGTAGGGGCCATCGTGGAAAGACCGGTAGTCAAAAACGGTCAAATCGTAGTGGGCAATACCATGAAATTATCCTTGGCCTGCGATCACCGAACGGTCGATGGGGCTGCGGGCGCCCAGTTCCTGCAAACCCTTAGGGCCTATTTGGAAAACCCTGTAACGATGTTGGCCTAGAGATGGCCACGCGGTCGAGAAATCAAATTATTTTGACAAGCAGAACACGAGATCATAATTCGAACAAACAAAAAGAGGCATTCCAACATTGATGGGATGCTTTTTTATGTGGGACAACTTGATATGAGACAATGAAAAAATTCGGACAACTATTATTGACAATGGTTTTTCTGGGGTGCGGAACCTCACAAATCAATAAAAATTCCACTCCATTAGGCACCAATGGTCCAGACGGGGTAAAGGGCAGCGTCGTCATGGTCGGGGATTCCCCAAAAACGAAAACTGCCCATGACGAACCGATTAAGGGGGAACCTAGGCAGGTTGATTTTTCAGGTCGCGGGGAAATCGCAGGAATCATGGACTTTCTTGCTGCCGATTCGCTTCAGGGGCGCGATGCAGGAAGCGAGGGAATCGGGATGGCGGCCGATTTTATAGAGGATATTTTTATGAAGAACGGTGTGCAGCCCTATTTTATGAGTTATCGCGATACCCTTTCAAATTTCGATAAGCCAGCCTATAATATGGTGGGCATGGTTCAGGGCAATGATCCCACCCTCAAGAAGGAGTTCATCATCTTGGGGGCACACTATGATCATATAGGGATGATCGATGCCGAAAACAACGATACCATTGCGAACGGCGCCAACGATAACGCATCTGGCAGCACGGTGGTTTTGGAGTTGGCAAGGTATTTCGGCAAGGCCAAAACGAACAAGAGAAGTATGATTTTCGCCCTTTTTAGTGCTGAGGAAAAAGGACTTTTGGGCTCTGAACATTTGGCGGGGAAATTAAAGGCCCAAAACCTGGATCTCTATGCCATGCTGAATTTTGAGATGGTTGGGGTGCCTTTGGTCGACAAAGACTATTTCATGTACCTCACAGGTTATGAACTGTCTACTCTGGCAGCGGTGAGCAATGTCTATGCCGGGGAAAACCTTGCCGGTTTCTTGCCAAAAGCAAAGGAGTTCGAGCTTTTTAAAAGATCGGACAATTTCCCTTTCCATAATTTATTCAATGTGCCATCACAGACCTACAGCACGTTTGATTTTACGAATTTCGATTACTACCATCGGGTCGATGATGAGGCTTCTTTGATGGATTATGACCATATGGCGAAAGTGGTGAACAAGATCATACCGGTCATCGAAGGGATCGCAAACGCCGCTGTTAGGGAAATCAAATATAATTAATGGCAAATGTAATCGTCACAGGCACCAGCAGGGGCATCGGTTTTGAATTGGCCATTCGCTTTGCGGATGCGGGACATCAGGTGCTCGCGCTCTCACGAAATCAGGGCCCCATAAGGGAATTGAACCACAAAAATATCCATTTTTTTCCTTTCGATATTTCAAGGGAAGCCGATTTAAAAAGGCTTACGGATTTTGTGGATAAGCGTTGGAAGAGGGTCGATATTCTGATCAACAACGCGGGCAAATTGCTCAACCAACCTTTTCTTCAGACCAGCACGGAATCTTTTTTGGAGGTGTATAAGGTAAATGTTTTCGGAGTTGCCGCCGTCACACGAAGCGTGCTTCCAAAAATGGGAAAAACAGGGCACGTGGTGACCATAAGCTCTATGGGGGGCGTGCAGGGCAGCCTGAAATTTCCCGGCCTTTCTGCCTATAGTTCAAGCAAGGGTGCCGTGATTACCCTTACCGAACTCTGGGCAGAGGAATTTAAGGAGCACGGTCCCTCGTTCAATGTGCTGGCATTGGGAGCGGTACAGACGGAAATGCTGGAAGAAGCCTTCCCGGGGTATCAGGCCTCCGTAACGGCCTCTGAAATGGCTGCCTATATCATGGATTTTGCGCTGACCGGGCAACAATTGTACAATGGAAAACTACTGCAGGTCAGCAATACGACACCCTGATGCAAGGGCAATTCTTCAATTGTTGGAATTCGATCGAAAAAAGGGTTTAAGGTTGGGGCAAACCCAAATCATTTTGAAAGTTTTGTTGCTTTCGTGCTGTTAGTCATGTCGTCGGCCTTATAAAAGTTATATTTTTGTCTTGATGCAGAATATCCTTCAAAAATACCTTCCGGAAAGATCGGTGGTGTCATGTTTGGCGTTGATACAACAACATGGGGTACATCTAAAGATCGTGAACGAACGGGTCACCAGGCACGGCGATTACCGCAAACTATTGGATGGCAAGCATCTCATCACGATCAATGCGACTACCAACCAGTACCAGTTTTTGATCACTTTGGTGCATGAGATCGCCCATTTGGTCGCTTTCGAAAAATACGGCAAGCGTATCAAGCCCCATGGCCTCGAATGGAAATATACGTTTCAACATCTGATGCTCCCCTTTATCCGACCCGAGATATTTCCGAACAAATTGTTGCCGATTTTGGCGAAACATTTCAGGAATCCACGGGCCAGTAGTGGTGTAGATACCCATTTATCATTGGCGCTGAAGCAATTTGATGAAACGGAGGACAAAACCTATGTCTTCGAATTGCCCATTGGGAGCGTATTTAGAATTTATAATGGAAAACTATATCGAAAAGGGAACAAACGAACCAAGCGCTTTGAATGCATTGAAGTGGCCACCGGCAGATTATTCCTGTTCCAGCCCAACGCCGAGGTGGAGGTCATTCGCTGAGTGCCATTGGAATATGGAGCAAAACATATTCAACTATGAATTTGTCCAATGAATTGGGCAGAATGTTTTAATATTATACTTGAATTGGATCCGGTGCCAGATCGCTTAAAAGAGACCATGACATGAATAACAATTATTATGCAGTATTGATGGCAGGTGGTGTGGGATCGCGATTTTGGCCGATCAGCACTTCCGAGAACCCGAAACAGTTCCATGATATGTTGGGAACGGGCGATACGCTCATCCAAAAGACCTTTAAACGGCTCAATAAATTTATACCGACCGAAAATATATTGATTTTGACCAATGCGAGGTACAACGATTTGGTCTTGGAACAATTGCCCTTGGTAAAGCAAGAACAGGTCGTTTTGGAACCGGCCATGAGAAATACGGCGCCCTGTATTCTTTATGCGGCTTTAAAAATCCAAAAGATGAATCCTGATGGATTGATGATCGTTGCACCGAGCGATCATTGGATCGAAGATGAGCTTGCCTTTGCCGAGGATGTGATCCAGTGTTTTCAAAAATGTGAAAGGGAAGCGGTGCTCTGTACCCTGGGTGTCAAACCAACTTTCCCGAATACGGGTTTTGGATATGTTGAATTTGAGCAAGAAGGAACATCGCCGCTCAAAAAAGTGCACCAATTTCGTGAAAAGCCAGATTATGAAACGGCCAAGGGTTTTTTGGCCCAAGGCAATTTTTTATGGAATGCGGGCATCTTCATGTGGAGCGTCAGTACCATCTTAAATGCCTTTAAAAGATACCAACCGAGCCAATATGCATTGTTCGAAAAAGGCGTCGGCAGTTATAATACTGCAAAGGAGGCAGCATTTATCCTTGAAAACTATCCCAAAGCCGAAAATGTTTCGATCGATTATGCCATTTTGGAGCACTCCGAGTCGACCTTTGTGTTACCGGCCACTTTCGATTGGAACGATTTGGGCACTTGGGGGTCATTATATGACAAGCTTGATAAAGACGAAAACCGGAATGCCATTGTCAACAGCAAAATGATCGGTCTTGAAGCTTCGGGCAATATGGTACGATCCAAGAAAGGTAAATTGGTGGTCATCGATGGGTTGAATGACTATATCATCGTGGATAAAAATGAAGTTTTGTTGATTTATCCAAAAGCAAAAGAACAGGATATCAAACAAGTATTGGCCAAAGTAAGGGCCAAATATGGCGAAACCTATACCTAACCGTTATGGAGGAATCTAAAGCAAGTGGCCAAATACCCGACCCAATGCCCGGGGAAAGTGGCGGGAAGGTAAAAGAGGATTTTAAGGGACTTTGGAAAAGCGTCTCGAAATTTTTATCCGAATTGTTGGATATTCGGGCGAACACAGATCAAGAGGCAACCAAAGAGGCCATCATCGCGGATATATCCTTTAAAGGCCACACGGCATGGATTTTGGTATGCTCCATTTTTATCGCCTCAGTAGGCCTGAATGCCAATTCCACCGCCGTGGTCATTGGCGCCATGCTGATCTCCCCCCTTATGGGCCCCATTCTGGGTTTGGGCCTATCACTGGCCATCAACGATATCGATACCTTAAGAAGGTCGCTCAACAATTTAGCGGTGATGGTGATATTAAGTGTCATCACTTCTTTCCTGTTCTTTTATTTTTTTCCCTTGCAAACCGAATCCTCCGAACTGCTGGCCAGGACCAAGCCCGACATCCGTGATGTGCTCATTGCATTTTTTGGGGGGTTGGCCTTGGTGATCGCAAGGGCAAAAAAGGGCACCATAGCCAGTGTTATTTATGGGGTGGCCATCGCTACCGCTTTGATGCCCCCATTGTGTACGGTGGGTTTTGGTTTGGCCATCGGTAATTTCGAATATGCGGGCGGCGCACTATTGTTGTTCGGCATCAATACCATCTTCATCGCGTTGGCCACTTTTCTTGTAATCATTCTATTGCGATTTCCCATGGTGCGCTATGCCAATTCGAAGCGACGCAGGTTGATCGCCCGTCTGGTTTCAATTGCCGCGCTTGCCGTGATGATCCCTTCCGGCTATATCTTTTATCAAGTATTCCAAGAATTCCTGTTTAAAAAACAGGCCAATGAATTCATTATGGCAAATATTGAAACCTATAAATTTTCCGGGGAAGGCCGATATCTGGCAAACCTTACCGAGTTAAAGTATAATAATGGGAAAAAGCCCACCATGGAATTGGTGTTCATGGGCAGTGAAAACATACCCGATAACGTCATTGCCACTTGGACGGGTTTGAAGAACAAGTATCCCAAATTAAAGGATACCGAGCTTAGGGTCATGCAGGGCTCAAAGAACGAGAAGGTCGATCAATTGAAATATATAAATGAATTGTATGAGTCCAAAAAAGCCGAATTGTTGAACAAGGACGAGAAAATCCGTCTGTTGGAAGTGGAGGTGACGAATTTGAATAAATTGAGGAA
>JBATHI010000277.1:0-4507 GCA_049666645.1 Flavobacteriaceae bacterium
ATTTTGAGCAATGTGACCTCCGGGGTCATCCTCTTCTTTTCATTTCCCTTCAAGATCGGCGATCAAATAAAGATCATGGATAAGGATATCCTTGATAAACTGGAACCGGATGAAACCATATTCGTCATCGAAGACATTAAGGCCTTTCATGTGCACTTAAGAAGCGCGAACGGGGAGATCATGACCTATCCCAACAATTTAATGCTCCAGAAGGCTGTCGTTCGAATAAATACCTACGAGCAGGTGATGGAAGGCACGGAGGCCTTGTAGGGAGTGTTAAAGAAGTTCTAAATCGGGGCACAGGCCCCTAGATCTTGCTATATTTGAAAGCCAACTAAAATCAGCATATGCGCGCTTTGCTTCTCCTATCTATCTTCCTATTGATATTTGGCACCCCGGTTTTGTCCCAAAAACCGAAAAAGTCAACCCCATCGGATATTTACCATGCGGTTCAAAAACTGAACTTTTTGGGTGCAGCACTTTATATCGCTGCCCATCCAGATGATGAAAATACCAGACTGATTTCATATTTATCGAACGAATTGAAGGCAGAGACCGCATATTTATCGATAACGCGTGGCGATGGGGGTCAAAATTTGATCGGCACGGAGATAAGGGAATTATTGGGGGTATTGCGTACCCAGGAACTCCTCGGTGCCCGGCGGATCGATGGGGGACAACAGTTCTTTACCAGGGCCATCGATTTTGGATATTCAAAACATCCCGATGAAACCCTGAAGATCTGGAATCGGGATGAAGTGCTGTCCGATGTGGTGCGCGTCATCAGGGAGTTCCAACCAGATGTCATCATCAATAGGTTCGATCATCGATCACCGGGCAGTACGCATGGGCATCACACCAGTTCTGCCATGTTGAGTTATGCCGCCTTCGATCTGGCCAATGACCCTAAAGCCTACCCAAGTCAGTTGGCCCATTTGAATACCTGGCAACCGAAACGACTCTTTTTCAATACTTCATGGTGGTTCTATGGGAGCGAAGAGAAGTTCAAAGCTGCTGACAAAACCAATATGTTGGGTTTTGACGTGGGCGTCTTTTACCCCATGTTGGGGACATCGAACAGCGAAATCGCCGCTTTGGCAAGCAGCCAGCATTTGAGCCAGGGGTTTGGCAGACTTTCCTCCAGGGGCAGTGAAAATGAATATTTGGAACTTTTAAAGGGAGAACTGCCCAAAAACAAAAATAACCTTTTCGATGGGATCGACACTTCATGGTCAAGGATTGCGGGCGGGGAAGCGGTTGGCAAAATCCTATATGCCGTAGAACGCAATTTCGATTTTAAAAATCCACAGCAACATTTACCTGAACTGATCAAAGCACACCAAGTCCTAACCGCATTACCAGACGGACACTGGAAAAATATCAAGTTAAAAGAACTGGAAAGCATTGTTGCAGCTGTCTGCGGCCTCTACTTGGAGGTGTCTTCGGAAGACCCTTATTCCTTCGGGGGCGGTACGCTGAAAATCAAAATGGAAGCCATCAACAGAAGCAAGGCAAATATTGTTCTGCAGTCCGTTGAGATCAACAATACCGATATTGCCTTTGAAGGCAGGGCTCTAAATGATAATGACGACGTATCTTTCGAAACTTCCATTGCCATCCCACAAAATATGGGCTATTCCGCCCCATATTGGCTTATGGAAACCGGGAGTTTGGGCATGTATCTTGTCACCGATCCAAACTTGATCGGAAAACCCGAGACCCCAAGGGCGTTCAACGTAAAATTCGACCTTACCTTCAATGGCTATCCTATCGCTATGGAAAAAGTGGTGATCTATCGTTATGCAAAACCCGATAAAGGTGAATTATATGAGCCTTTTGACATCCTGCCGGAAGCAACGGCGAGTTTCAAAGATAAGGTGATGATTTTCTCGGATGGCCGCCCCAAAGAAATTCCAATTACGGTAAAAGCATTTAAAGATGGTGCCCAGGGCGAACTGAAGCTGCAACTTCCCGATGCCTGGCAGGTAGATTTAATGACAAAACCCTTCAACATCGCCAAAAAAGGAGACCGACAAATATTGACCTTTACCGTTACCCCGCCCAACTTCGAAGATGAAGCGAGAATCGGAAGCATCATCAGTATCGATGGTAAGGAAATCTCCAAGGAATTGGTCGAAATCAATTACGATCACATCCCCAAACAATCGGTTTTGCTGCCCTCAGAAGCAAAAGTAGTACGGCTCGATATCCAAAAAATGGGCAAGGACATCGGCTATATCATGGGTGCTGGCGATGATGTACCCGGCAGTCTCGAGCAAATAGGTTATGATGTGCAGCTGATCGATCCAGAAACGATAACCGAAGGCTCGTTAGATCGATATGACGCCGTAGTTACGGGAATCAGGGCCTACAATGTAGTCGACGCCCTGCAGTTCAAGCAAAAATATTTGTTGGATTATGTAAAAAATGGAGGTAACCTTATCATACAATACAACACTGCAGGAAGATGGGACAAACAATTCGAGGGCATCTCCCCTTACCCTTTGACATTGTCGAATGACCGCGTTACCGATGAAAATTCCCAGGTGGCCATTCTGGCGCCAGATCATTCCCTGATCAATTTTCCGAATTCCATCGGGTTGGATGATTTCAACGGGTGGGTACAGGAAAGGGGGTTGTACTTCCCGGAAGCGTGGGACGCGAACTTCACCCCCATCCTATCGATGAAAGACGAGGGCGAACAAATGCTTGATGGCAGTCTTTTAATTGCACCGTATGGCAAAGGCAACTATATTTACACCGGACTCAGTTTTTTTAGAGAGCTCCCGGCAGGTGTTCCCGGTGCCTACAAATTATTTGCCAATATGCTTTCCATTGGGAAAGAGAGCACTTTAAAGCGCGACAACGTAAAAGGCTGACATGGAAGAAAAATTTGTTTGGAAAAGAATGTATACCCTGGTCGTGATCCTCAACGTTCTCTACGTTCTGGTGTTCAGTTATCTAATGACAGCCTTTACCTAAATGGGAGCACTGGATTGGATCATACTATCGGGAACACTTTTGTTTATTGTAAGTTATGGGGTCTGGAAAACCAGGGGCAGACAAAATGTTGAAGACTATGTTGGTGGCGGCAAGGATGCGAAGTGGTGGACGATAGGACTCTCGGTAATGGCGACCCAAGCCAGTGCCATCACCTTTCTTTCCACGCCCGGCCAAGCCTTTCATGATGGGATGGGATTCGTTCAATTTTATTTTGGACTTCCGATCGCCATGATCATCATCTGCATGGTATTCGTGCCCCTATACCATAAATTACAGGTGTATACCGCCTATGAGTTCCTAGAGAACCGCTTCGACCTTAAAACCCGGTCCTTGGCTGCCGTACTGTTCCTCATTCAGCGGGGACTGGCCGCCGGCATCACCATTTTTGCGCCTTCCATCATCTTGTCGGCCGTTTTGGGGTGGGATCTGCGAACCCTTAACATCATCATCGGAATTCTTGTGATCATTTATACCGTATCCGGAGGTACCAAAGCGGTGAGCATGACACAAAAACAGCAGATGTTCGTGATCATGACGGGAATGTTCATCACCTTTTTTTACATTTTGGGTTATCTGCCGCCCGACATCACCTTTGCCAAAGCACTGAAAATTGCCGGGGCAAGCAACAAGCTCGAAATTTTGGATTTCAGCTTCGATCCCAAAAACAGGTATACCTTTTGGAGCGGCATTACAGGGGGCCTATTTTTGGCCTTGGCCTATTTCGGGACCGACCAGAGCCAGGTACAACGATATCTCACGGGCAGGTCGTTACGGGAAAGCCAACTCGGTCTCGTGTTCAACGGGGTCCTAAAAATACCCATGCAGTTCTTTATCCTTTTGGTGGGAGTGATGGTGTTCGTCTTCTACCAGTACAACCCATCTCCCTTGAACTTTAACCCGGCCGCGACATCTGCGGTTATGGAATCTCCATATGCCGAAGCCTATCAGCTCCTGGAACGGAACCATCGGGAATTGGAAATGGAAAAAAAAATGGCCCAGAACAAGTTTTCCGCGGCCCTCGGATTAAAAGAGTACACAGCGGTGGAAGAGGCCAAGTTGCACATCATCGACATCAATGAAAAAGAGGTATCAGGTCGTGCCGCCGCGCGGGCAATGATCAAGCAGGCCAACGACTCGGCAGAAACCAACGACAAGGATTATGTGTTCATCCATTTTATTCTGCACAACCTACCAAAAGGGCTAATAGGCTTATTGCTGGCGGTGATATTATCGGCCGCCATGTCTTCTACCGCGTCGGAACTCAATGCCCTAGGCACCATTACCGCGCTGGATCTGTACAAACGCAACCGAAAAGGAAATTTTAGCCAAAAACATTATGTGCTGGTATCCAAGGGGTTTACCTTATTATGGGGCATCATAGCCATTTCCATCGCCTGTATCGCCAATCTCTTCGATAATTTGATCCAATTGGTGAACATCATCGGTTCCATTTTTTACGGGAACGTGCTCGGAATCTTTCTGTTGGCATTCTTTTTCAGATTTG
>JBATHI010000278.1:0-1983 GCA_049666645.1 Flavobacteriaceae bacterium
GGTACCGGCACCAATATAAAAGAGTCGCCCCCCTTGTACAAAGCGCTCGGCCAAGGCATCCACCAAAAGGGTAATTTGTGGTATGGCCAGGGCAACGGCCTTGGCGACCTTCCGGTCTTCCAAATTCATTTTGGTGAGGAGGGTATGGGTATCCATGAACTCCAAGCCCTCGTGAAGTGAAGGGGTTTCCGTAATTTTTATATAATCCATAGGAAAATTTACAAAAGACGTATGTCGTGGTTTCTAAAAAGATTCAGCAAGTTATTATCGGGTTCCAATTCCGTGATCATGGTATTGATGGCATTTATATCACAGGTTTTGTAACGGTGCTGGGAATTGAGTTTCTCCGAGATACATAAAAGTACCGTTTTTTTGGAAGCTTTGATCACCGCTTTTTTCAGTTGCACGATATCCCAATCGAACTCCGTAAGTCCGTATAACGAATCTACATAACCCGTCCCGATGAAACCATAATCGACCCTGATTTCCGACAGCTGATGTATGGCATGGGAGCCTACGGAAATCTGGGCATCCTTGGAGATTTTACCCCCGATAAAAATTACTTCGATGTTGGGTTTGGCCAATAGTTCGAAGGCGACCGGTAAACTCAGCGTAAAACAAGTAAGCTCAAGATTTGTTGGTATCAATCGTGCCAGTTCCAAACAGGTTGTGCCCCCGTCGATGAAGATGACGCCGCCTTGCCGCAACAGCTTGATCGCCTTCTCTGCAATGATGGTCTTTTCCTCCAAGGCGTAGATGGTACCGTTTCTTGCGCCATAACTTGTAAATCCCAAGGAAATGGCCCCCCCATGCACCTTTTTCAACTTGTTCTCGGCATCGAGTTCCTTGACATCGCGCCTGACGGTATCGATGGATACATCCAATGATTCGGCTATATCGGTGAGCAATACCCTATTGTGCAGGGCCACTTCGTTCAAAATCAATTGCTGACGTTCTTCCTTGAGCATAAAAATTCAACATGTTTCCACAAAGATAGAAAATTATTTGACTTGCCGTTTTTTACCGTTTTTAATTAATAAATCAATTGACTTTCTTCAAAAATGCAAAATACCGCAAAATATATTGCATAAAACTGCAATATATTATTTTTTTATTTACCTTTGTGGCATCAAAAAATCTCTAAAATTCACAAAATGGCCGATACTTCAACAAAACCCAAGCTGATGGACTACCCAATGGACGAAGAATCCAAAAAATTCGAGAAAATCAACACCATTATCCATGGGAGCTCCCAGGATGCCTCCTTCTTTGTAGCCAATGAAATTGCCGAATTGATCCGGCAACGTCAAAAAGAGGGAAAAAATATGGTTTTAGGACTGGCAACGGGCTCTACCCCTACCAAGGTCTATGAATTCCTGGTTAAATTTCACCTCGAAGAAGGCCTTAGTTTTAAAAACGTGATCAGCTTCAATCTGGATGAATATTATCCCATGTTGCCCGATTCCATACATAGTTATGTTCGCTTCATGAACGAACATCTTTTCAACCATATCGATATCAAAAAAGAAAACATCAATATCCCGGATGGGAATTTGGACAAGGAAGATGTTCGGGATTTTTGTGCCCAGTATGAAAGGAAGATCGAGGAGGCAGGGGGCATCGACATCCAAATCTTGGGTATCGGCAGAACGGGACATATCGGTTTTAACGAGCCGGGATCCTCCCTGAAAAGCAAGACCCGGATGGTGCGGCTCGACCGCGTGACCCGATTGGATGCGGCCAGTGACTTCTTCGGTTTGGAAAACGTTCCCTCCAAAGCGCTGACCATGGGAGTTGGCTCGATCATGGCAGCGAAACGGATCATCTTGATGGCGTGGGGCGAAGGGAAAGCGGGCATCATCAAACAAGCGGTCGAGGGCAAAGTCAGGGAATCGGTACCCGCTACCTTCCTACAGCAGCATCCAAATTGTGATTTTATCATCGACCATGCCGCTGCTTCCGCCCTGACCCGTATCTGTACCC
>JBATHI010000279.1:0-11517 GCA_049666645.1 Flavobacteriaceae bacterium
AAATACACCTTTGCGGAAGCGGCCCTCAATTTTTCCGACGAAAAAGAGACCAAGTTCGACGGTGGACTCTTGCGGAACCCTACCAATTTCGATTCTCGTTTTGAATTGACGAAGATGGACCCCACCCTGTACAATCAGGTGCGGAATTTAAAGGACAACGAGATTTCCAATCCCATTTTTGAAGATGACCCAAGAGGGGGAGGCCCTTCCTTCAAGCTATTGAAGGTCACCAACCGATATGATGAACATGTGGCAGATTTTGCGAAGGATTATATGAAGATCCAACAGCTTGCTCTGACCGAAAAACAGTACAATGCGATCAAAAAATGGATGGACAAGCATATTGAGGATACCTATATCAGTGTGAACGACTCCAGAAAGGATTGTGATTTTGCCAACAACTGGGTCAAGAAGTAGTATGTCGGACGTAAGCGCAATAAAGAACCTGGTACAACGGCACATCGCTTTAAAGCAGGAAATCGCAAAGGTTATCGTAGGGCAGACCGAGGTCATCGACCAGATCCTCCTGTCAATTTACACCGGTGGGCATTCTTTGCTCATTGGGGTTCCCGGTTTGGCCAAGACCCTTATGGTCAACACCATAGCAAAAACCTTGGGGTTGGATTTCAAACGCATACAGTTTACGCCCGATCTGATGCCAAGCGATATACTGGGGAGCGAGGTTTTAGATCAAAACCGCCAGTTCAAATTCATCAGGGGCCCCATTTTTGCCAATATCATCTTGGCCGATGAAATCAATCGTACCCCTCCAAAGACCCAAGCAGCCTTGTTGGAGGCCATGCAGGAACGGGCGGTGACGATAGCTGGGCAGCAACATCAATTGTCGCTGCCTTATTTTGTCCTTGCCACCCAAAACCCCATCGAACAGGAAGGCACCTATCCTTTGCCCGAAGCCCAATTAGACCGTTTCATGTTCGCCATTGAGTTGAAATACCCTTCGATAGCGGAAGAAATACAGGTGGTAAAAGCCACCACCTCTGATGAAACACCGGTCGTGAATGCCCTTTTCAATGCCGCGGAAATATTGGAGGTTCAACATCTTGTGCGCCGTATTCCGGTGCCCGATAATGTCATTGACTATGCCGTGAGGTTGGTAGATGCCACAAGACCGGGCCTTGAAGGGGCATCTGATTTTGTGAGGCAGTACATCGATTGGGGTGCCGGTCCGAGGGCTTCCCAAAATCTGATCATGGGCGCCAAGGCAAATGCGGCGATTCATGGAAAATATTCGCCCGATATTGAAGATGTCAAAGCGGTTGCCATGGGTATTTTGCGTCACCGTATCATAAGGAACTATAAAGCGGAAGCGGAAGGCATTTCGGAAACGGATATCGTGAACAAACTCCTATAGCAAATTTCGCCTAAAAGTAAAACATCTTAAAAATTCCGAACAGATGAAAGGATACTTTGGCCATCAGCAATCGTTTTCGAAAGACAATTGGCCAAAATGGAGGCTATCCAAGTCCGAAAATTTTATTTACCCTTGGTATTTTCTTAATTTTACTGAATTGTTCTAACCTTAAAAAAAGAAACTGATGGCATTTGATATCAATATGATCAAAGAGGTTTATGCTACTATGGCCGAACGGGTAGATATGGCCCGGAAAGTGGTGGGAAGACCATTGACACTTTCCGAGAAAATTTTATATTCCCATTTATGGGATGGTAATCCTACCAAGGCTTTCACCCGGGGTAAGGATTATGTCGATTTCGCCCCCGATCGTATTGCCTGTCAGGATGCCACCGCCCAGATGGCCTTGTTGCAATTCATGCAGGCCGGCAAACCCAAGGTCGCGGTTCCCACCACGGTGCATTGCGATCACTTGATTCAGGCTAAGAGCGGTGCCGTGGCCGATTTAAAAATGGCCAACAGTACCAGCGCCGAGGTGTTCGATTTTTTGGAATCGGTTTCAAATAAATACGGCATAGGCTTTTGGAAACCCGGAGCGGGCATCATCCATCAGGTGGTCCTTGAAAATTATGCGTTTCCTGGAGGCATGATGATCGGTACCGATTCCCATACGGTAAATGCCGGAGGTTTGGGAATGGTCGCTGTAGGTGTTGGTGGTGCCGACGCTGTGGATGTGATGGCCGGTATGGCATGGGAATTGAAATTTCCCAAATTGATCGGGGTGCATTTGACCGGTAAGATTTCTGGTTGGACCTCGGCAAAGGATGTCATTCTAAAAGTGGCCGAAATCCTGACCGTAAAAGGGGGTACGGGCGCCATTATCGAATATTTTGGGGAGGGTGCGAAAAACTTATCCTGTACCGGAAAGGGTACTATCTGCAATATGGGCGCCGAAGTGGGGGCAACGACCTCCACTTTTGGATATGACGCTTCCATGGAGCGCTATTTGCGTGCCACCGATAGGAGTGAGGTCGCAGATGCAGCGAACAAGATCAAGGGTCATTTGACCGCGGATCCTGAAGTCTATACGAATCCAAAAGCCTATTTCGATCAACTGATCGAAATAGACCTGAACACCTTGAGACCACATCTCAATGGCCCGTTCACACCTGACTTGGCCACCCCGGTAGGCGAATTGGGACCTAAGGCCAAAGCCAATAATTGGCCCATAAAGGTCGATTGGGGACTGATCGGGTCTTGTACCAATTCCTCCTATGAAGACTTGACAAGGGCAGCTTCCATTGCCAAACAGGCCGTTGACAGGAAAATTAAGCCCAAGTCGGACTTTGGCATCAACCCCGGCTCTGAACAAATTCGCTTTACCGCGGAACGCGATGGGCTTTTACAGATTTTTGAGGAATTGGGCGCTACCATTTTTACCAATGCCTGCGGACCATGTATCGGGCAATGGGACCGAAGTGACCTCAAAGGGGATGAAAAGAATACCATTGTGCATTCCTTCAACAGGAATTTTTCAAAAAGGGCCGATGGCAATCCCAATACGCACGCCTTTGTGGGCTCTCCGGAAATGGTCGCGGCCATCGCCATTTCGGGCCGGTTGGATTTTGACCCAATGAACGATATGCTGATCAATGAAGAAGGACAGGAAGTAAAATTGGAGGAGCCCATGGGCATTGAATTGCCTCCACAAGGTTTTGATGTTGAAGATGCCGGATTCTTGGCGCCCGACGCGGATGGTTCCAAGGTTGAGGTAAAAGTAAACCCCAAATCGGAACGGTTGCAGCTATTGGATCCCTTCCTCCCGATAACCAGCGAACAGATGCAGGGCATGAAATTGCTCATCAAAGCCTTCGGCAAATGTACCACGGACCATATTTCCATGGCGGGTCCTTGGCTTCGTTATCGAGGACATCTCGACAATATCGCCAACAATACCTTAATCGGGGCGGTGAACGCCTTCAATAAGAAAACGAATTTTGTAAAGAACCAGTTGACCGGGGAATACGGTGGCGTACCGGACACCCAAAGGGCCTATAAGGCAGCAGGTATCAAAACTATTGTTGTTGGTGACCACAATTACGGAGAAGGCTCTTCCCGAGAACATGCGGCAATGCAGCCACGGCATCTTGGGGTAGCTGTGGTACTGGTGAAGTCGTTTGCCCGTATTCACGAAACGAACCTGAAGAAACAAGGGATGTTGGCACTTACCTTTGTGAAAGAATCGGATTATGATCTCATAAAAGAAGACGACACCTTTAATTTCGTGGATATTGCCAAATTTGCACCTGGAAAACCTTTGTCCATTGAAGTAGTGCATGCCGATGGCGGTAAAGACACCATCATGGCAGCCCATACCTATAATGAATCCCAAATCGGCTGGTTCAGGGAAGGTTCCGCACTCAATGTGATCAAGAGGGAGAACGCTGCTTAGATTGGAATTGAAATAGTTAAATAAAACTCCTGAAAATCCTCAGGAGTTTTTTAGTTTTACGCAAACCCCTGGAAATGAAAATCAAAAGGAAAACCATCCTTAACCTGCTCCTGATCGCTTTTGTGGTTTCATTTTTTGTGACGCCCTTGGGCTATTACGGTAAAGTTTGGTTGAACACCTTGTTTGCCGCAGCCCCTAAGATCATCGCAGAAAATAATCGGGAACAAATCTTGGATTATGACTGGAAACTCAAAGATGAGGATTGGGCATTCATCAACTTCAACAGATCCAAGGGCAAGGTGGTCTTCATCAATTTTTGGGCTTCCTGGCGGTTGCCGTCTGCGGCTGAACTGAAGGGCATCCAAAAGTTATATGACCGATATGGTGACAAGGTTGATTTCTACATTATCACGAATGAAGAAAGGCCCCCTGTGGAAGCGTTTATGAAAAAGAACGATTTCACCTTTCCGGTCACCTATCTCATCATCGGGGAACAAACCCCCGTTACCGTTTTGGAGCCACCTGCCTCTTACCTGATCGACAAAAACGGTTTTGTGGTCATAAAACAGGAGGATATTTCAGATTGGAACAGCCCGAAAATTGATGCGTTGATAGACGGCCTACTGGCCGATTAATGTCAGTTGATGAATCAGATAACCACCCTTACCTTTTTTAGATATGGTTCCCTAGGCTCGAAGCTCTGGGCTTTCGGGATGATGCAATTTGCGCATGGTGCGCTGACCAAAACCGAAGGACTCCGCTTTTACAAATTAATGGGTAGTGGTAGGGAACGATTCAATCCTTTTCCCGATTGGTCGGTCTATGCATTGTTGATGGTCTGGGAAAAGGAATCCGATGCCGACCGATTTTTCAAATCTTCGACCCTCATGCGGCGTTACCGCAATAGAAGTTTGGAACATTGGACCCTCTATTTGAAGGGTATCCAATCAAAAGGGGCCTGGGCCGGCAGCAATCCTTTTCAAAAGAGCCAATCGTTAAATGACGCTATTCCATTTATAGCGGTCATTACCCGGGCGACCATTCGCCCGAAATTGCTCTGGAAATTTTGGCGTTCCGTACCCGCTTCACAGCGGCCATTGCAACATCATCCCGGATTGATCTTCACCAAGGGAATTGGGGAAATGCCCATTATTCAAATGGCGACTTTCAGTCTTTGGAAAGACGAACAAAGTTTAATGGCATTTGCATATCAAAGCGATGCGCATAAGGGCGCGATTCTGCAAACCCGAAAATTGGATTGGTACAGCGAAGAGCTGTTTTCGAGGTTCCAGCCCTATCGATCGGACGGTACATGGAACGGCACGGATCCTTTGGCCGGCCTAACCTAAATAAAAATAGAAATAGCCAAAAAAAACGAACTGTGACAGATAGAAATGCAATGAGAATTTTTGGTTGCCTTTTATCCCAAACCGGTGCAAGATCCATTGGAATATCAAGGCGATGGCAAACCAACTGATGTAATTTTCCGCTGTGGCCATTCCACCTTCAAAAGTCCAAAAATCAAAATCGGGCGCACTGTGTTCCATCAAATAGTCCAACATCACCATGAGCATGGCCGACAACAAGATTTTGGCCCATGGGCGGTCGGACAGACCACCGACAATTCTGGCCGTGACAAAGGTAAGCAGCGCCCAATTGACCCCTATCAGGTAGGGCACCCCATCGAGTTTTGGCCCGAGATTCTCACCATAGACATAGTCCCCAAAAAGGAGCCCAAAATTCACCCCCAACCATTCTGCCAGCATCCCGCCACTGAAAAAAAGGACAAAAGCGATCCACTTTCTGAAAGAATCGATTGGAAATACCCAAATAAAGAGGGCAAGGCACAATAAGAGATTGATCGGGGTTTTACCAACAAACCAATCATGGTTGCCCATGCTAATGCCAATGATGGCCGAGATATGGAAGAGCCATATCAAAAAAATGGCCACTGTGGTCTTAGATATTGATTGTTTTGCGATCATGGTTCATACCTTAGGGGCCAAATCCCCGACGATTTTGGCCGAGAGCAGACACAATGGAATTCCGCCGCCTGGGTGTACGGAACCGCCTGTAAAATATAGATTTTTAATACGGGGACTAAAGTTTGGATGCCTCATGAAGGCCGCCATTTTGTTATTGCTTGCCGCCCCATAAAGGGCCCCTCGATAGCTGCTGGTACTTTTTTCAATGCCCATGGGATCCAAACAATGTTCCACTTCGATCAATTTTTCCAATTCTACCTTGAGGATACGGTTGAGTTTTTGGATAATATGTTTTCTGGCCCTGAGTTTCAAAGTTTCCCAATCCTGCCCGTAATTGCCTGGCGCATTGATCATCACGAACCAGTTTTCACCATAACCGGGCGCATCTCCGGGGTCTTCCTTGCTGGTGATGTTGATGTATACCGTGGGATCGTCATATAAGGTCTTTGTTTCAAAAATCGAATGGAATTCCCTTTGGTAATCATCACTAAAAAAAATGTTGTGGAGATCTAGCTTTTCGAACTTTCTTGATATTCCCCAATAAAAAATCAAGGCGGAGCTCGAACGCTCCTGCGACAGTATTTTATTGGGGTGTTTTTGGTCTTTCAACAAATTTTTATAGGTGGGATATACATCCATATTGGACACCACGAGTTCGGCCCTATAATTGTCGGTGGCGGTGGTGACCCCCACTGCCTTTGTTCCCTCCACTGTTATTTTCGTTACTTTTTCCCGGAAACGGAACTGAACACCTTGTTGAAGGGCCAGATCATACAGGCTCATGCTAATGCGATGCATGCCACCTTTGGGGTAAAAGGTGCCTAGGTGCATTTCCAGATGGGGTATCATTGACATGATTCCGGGAGTTTGATAGGGCGATGATCCATTATAGGTGGCATATCGGTTGAACAACTGTACCAGTTTTTGATTTTGAAACGATTTTTGGTTGACATCGTCAAGGGAGGCAGTGATATCGAGGGTCCCTAATTTTAATAAGGCCTTAAGCGTATCCATCGAAAGATAGGTGCCCATTTTGTGCAGCGATTTTTCCAGAAACAGGACTGAGGTAAGATTGAATTTTTTTTCGTTGCGACGCAGGTATTCGGTCAAATTTTGGATAGGTTCTCCAAATGTGGCCGAAGCTTGCTCAATAAAAGTCTGCTCATTTGCCGTAGCGGTAAATCGGGTACCATCTTCCCAAAAATAATTACAGATGTTCTGCTTTCGATGGTAACGGAAGTGTTCGCTCGGGTCGAGGCCGAAGAGTTCAAAGAGTTCATCGACCAAATGTGGCATGGTGAACAGCGAAGGGCCAAGGTCAAAGCGATATCCTGCGATCGTTATGGCGTGAAGTTTGCCGCCTGGGTGAACGTTGGCCTCCAGTACCAAAACTTCATAGCCCATTTTTTTCAGTCGTATGGCCGTGGCGAGGCCCCCTATCCCAGCGCCGACAATAAGGGCTTTGGGCATTTTTATTTTTTGAAATATTTTAAAGGGACGAAGAGCATCCCAAAACATTCCCCATCACCTTTGCCGAGGTGTTTGTGATGCATTTTGTGCGCCCTTCTCACCCCCCTGGCGTACCAATTGTTCGCGTTTCTAAAGAATTTGAAACGTTGGTGAATGAAGATGTCGTGCACCAAAAAATAAGTGGCCCCGTAAGCCATAATGCCGAAACCAATGGGCCATCCATACCAAAAATCGGTATTGGATGCCAACAGGATGAACGACATGCTCAATACGGCATAGAACAAAAAGAAAGTGTCGTTTCGTTCGAACCAGGAATCATGGTTTTTTTTGTGATGATCTTTATGCAGGCTCCAAAGAAACCCGTGCATGACATATTTATGGGTAAACCATGCCATGAATTCCATGAATGAAAAAACGCCCAAAAAAATCAATATTCCCAATGCGGTTTCCATTTAGATCAAATTCAATTTATAGTTAACATAGGATTGGGCCAATAGGCCGAATTTTTCATAATTGGGTACCCTGATCCGTGCATTTCTAATTTCAATCGGAGGGGTCTTCCGCAACTTCTTGAGCAGTTTATTGTAATATCGGTAAGCGGTATAGACCCCGAACTTGGCATCGTCGGGCAATTGCACGATTCCGGAGTAACCGATAGCAAAATCTTGACTTATTTCTTCTACGATCCTGTTTTTGGAAGCCTCGTCGAGTTCCATCAAATTTGTATTCGGGAAATAGGTGCGGTTCAGCCCTTCGAAATCTGCTTTAAGATCTCTCAAGAAATTTACTTTTTGAAAGGCAGAGCCCAAAGACATGGCCGATTGTTTCAAGATTTCATATTGCTGCCGGTTCCCCTTCACGAATACCGTCAAACACATTAAGCCCACCACATCGGCCGACCCGTAAATATAGGCCTTGTATTCCTCCTCGGTACGATACACCGACTTGTGCAGATCCATTTTCATGCTGTTCATAAAGGCATCGACCAGATCATGGGATATGCCATATTTATGATAGGTATGCTGAAATGAATTGAGAATGGGATTTAGACTGATCTTATGGGCAATGGCATCCTCCAAATCTTTTTCGAATTTCTCAAAAAGGTAAACCTTGTCGTAGTCATGGAAGGTATCCACGATTTCATCGGCAAATCGCACAAAACCATAAATATTATATATATCGCTCCTTATGGCGTTGCCCAACATTTTGGTTGCCAAAGCAAAAGAGGTACTGTAGGATTCGGTAACCACTTTGCTACAATGATAAGAAACATGATCAAAAATCGCTTTCATGATCTAGGGGTTTTAACGATTAATTCCGACACCAATTTACCCGAAATCAGGGAAGGGGGCACACCTGGCCCCGGTACTGTAAGCTGTCCGGTAAAGAAAAGGTTCTTTACTTTCCTGCTCTTCAACTTTGGTCTAAGAAATGCCGTTTGGAGCAACGTATTTGCCATTCCATAGGCATTGCCCTTGTATGAGTTGTACTGTTCCTTAAAGTCCTTGACACAGAAGGATTCCTTAAATATAATATTATTTCTTACAGTTTCACCAGTGCGTTCCTCGAATCTGCCCAGGATGATTTCAAAATATCGTTCGCGCAATTCGGGCGTATCTTCCAGATCTGGGGCTATCGGCACCAAAAAGAATCCGGTTTCGCAACCCTCCGGCGCCATCGAGGCATCGGTTATCGAAGGGAAATTCACATAGAACAAAGGATCGGTCGGCCATTTTGGCGTATCATAAATTTCTTGGGCATGCCTTTCAAAATCGGTATCGAAGAACAGGTTGTGATGCTCTACCTGCTTCAATTTTTTATCAAAACCCACATAGAAAAGGAGGGAAGAAGGGGCAAAGGTCTTGCCTTCCCAGTATGCTTCCGAATATTGACGGTAATCTTCGTCCAAGAGGGTTTCGGAATGGTGGTAATCGGCACCGGAAAGCACCAGGTCGGCGTCGATGTTCTTGCCATCGACGGTTATGCCTATGGCTTTTCCCTTGTTTACCCTTATTTTATCGACCGGACTGTCGGTATGGATCTGCACGCCGAGTTCCGTTGCCAAGGCCTGCATGGCCTTGATGATTTCATACATGCCTCCTTGGGGGTGCCAGGTACCCAGGCCAAAATCTGCATAGTTCATAAAGCTGTAAAAGGAAGGGGTGTTATTGGGTTTGGCCCCAAGAAAAAGCACCGGAAACTCCAAGGTAGCGATCAATTTGGGATTTTTGAAGCGCTTGCGTACTTGGCCACTTATCGTTTTAAAAAATTGATCGACCCTGATCATGGTTTCAGGGGTGACCAATTCAAATGGGGATAAGCCCGGTCTCAGCACCACCTTGTTGATGGCAATATCGTAGTTTTCCTGGGCTTGCGCGATAAACTTTCTAAGGTGTACGGAGCTACCTTCCTCCAACCGCTCAAATTCCATCGCGATCTTATCCATGGTGCCACCAATGGTGACCACGTCGTCCCCAAAGAAAATCTTGTAGGCAGGACTCAATTTATCCAAAGCATAATATTCGGATCTTTTCTTACCAAAATCCGCAAAAAATTTATCGAAAATGTCGGGCATCCAATACCAACTGGGACCGATATCAAAGGTAAACCCACTTTTGATCAACTGCCTGCATCTGCCCCCAAGGGTTCCGTTCTTTTCGTACAAAGACACTTCAAAACCCGCCTTGGCCAAATAGCATGCAGCTGAGAGGGATGAGAATCCTGAACCGATCACGACAATTTTTTTGCTCATTTTTTTGGTTTGGGCGCTTGTTGTTGTTACAGTTCCTCGACCACCCGTTCGATCGAAGTATATTTCTTGACGGAATCTGGAAGCAGTGACTTCTCGAGATATTGGGTTTGACGGCCGAGCACCCACAATTTGGAGGTATTGTTGTTTTCTTCTGAAATCTTGTCGAACTCATCTACGTAGGCCTGTATACCGTCTTTGGTGGGCACAACGGTGAAGTACGACACGAAATACAGGTTATCGTAGAACTTCATGATATCCACAAGATTTTCCAAGGGGATGGTTTGCCCCAGGTAAATCGATTTATAGCCACGAAGCACGATTTCGTAATTAAGATAGAGCAACCCGATCTCATGAATTTCATTTTCCGGTAGAAAGAGGACGAACACCTTATCTTTCTTCGTCGGTTCCAGATGCTGCAATTTTTCGGTGCTCGTCTGAATTTTTTGTTTGATCAAACCGGTGATAAAGTGCTCATGGGCGGGACTTATGGTATCGGTTTGCCAAAGCAGCCCCAATTCGTTCAAGAGTGGAATGAACACCTCGGTGAATATTTCCCGGAACGAACGTTCGGCCAAAAGTCCGTTATAGGTATTGATGAACAGGGTTTGGTCAAAATTGATCATCGCCATCTTGAATGCGTTGATCGCATGGTTTTTGATGCTGTTCTTGGCAACGATTTCCTTGACCATGACCGGAATATCCTGCTCCTTGATTCGGGCTATTTTGGAAATTTTAAAGCCATTGTTGTATAACATGGTAATGTTGAGCAGCTTTTGAAGGCTTGCCAGACTGTAGTTTCGGATATTGGTTTCGGTTCGATCGGGCGATAAAAGATCGTACCTTTTCTCCCAAATCCTTATGGTATGCGCCTTTATGCCCGAAAGATTTTCAAGATCCCGAATACTGAAGGATTTCTTAACATTGTTCATGCTTAGGTAATTATCGTTAAACAAAGTTACGATTTTATCTTAGTTTGTATCAGAAGGTTGCGTTAATTTTTTGTTCGGGCATAAAATTATGTCCTGTCGTACACAGAGGTTTGCCCGATGCACCATCGCTCATTAAATACATATATTGAACAGTAGCTGATAATGTATTCAAATAATAGCCGAAAAACCAAGAAAATCGAAAAACAAATCCTTAAAAATAAGACCTGGGAACCACCACCCCAATTTATTCGTTGTGCAACGACATCGATTTGGGGTTATGGCCATGAAATGGAATTCCTTTGATTTGAAATGGATTTCATGATCGGAAAGTTTGGGAGCATGGGAAGAACAATCGCAATGTTAGGATGCGCGATCATCTTTGATGGCTGCAAACATTAAAAAGAAACCGTTATCGGTCTTTGTTCGATAACGGTTATGATGTGCCCACGACTGGATTCGAACCAGCACGTCCTTTCGAACACCACCCCCTCAAGATGGCATGTCTACCAATTTCACCACGTGGGCCATCGGTCTTGGAGTCGGCAAATATAGTGTCC
>JBATHI010000280.1:0-4095 GCA_049666645.1 Flavobacteriaceae bacterium
ATCATCAACGGTTTTCAGGAAGTGATGACCGAATTTCCGATACTTTTGATTTTTGTGCCCCTGATTCAGGCTACAGCGGGAAATGTGGGGGTGCAATCTTCGGCGATCATGGTCCAAGGATTGGCCAATGACACGGTAAAGGGTGAAATATTGAACCGACTTTTCAAGGAATTTCTATTGGGCTTGATCAACGGGGCGGCCATTGCACTGGTCGTATTGCTGATCAGTCATTTTGCTTTTCGGACCTCTTATCTGATTTCGGCCACCCTTTGCATCGCATTGGTCACCGTAATCATCATTGCCGCCCTGATCGGCACCTTTATCCCCGTTTTTTTGGATAAAAGGGGAATCGACCCCGCGGTCGCAACAGGTCCTTTTATAACCACCGGGAATGATATTTTTGGTATTTTGATCTACTTTTCGATCGCTAAATTGGTCTTGGGGATTTAACCCCAATAATCATGATTTTGACCATCAGGGCATCAACCATAAATGGAACGCTACAGCAATGAAACCGATCAACCTAAGGCAAAAACAAGAAGCTTTCGACAAATTATGGCATCCGCACCAAATTGCCATCATAAACGATATGCAGGTGCTCCTTGCCAAAATACAGGGAGAATTCGTGTGGCATGCCCATGAACAAGAAGACGAACTCTTCCAAGTATTGAAAGGAACACTCTATATGCAGTTTCGCGACCGTACCGAAACCGTTCGGGAAGGCGAACTGATCGTGGTGCCCAAAGGGGTAGAACATTGCCCCTCCACCCGAAATGGGGAAGTGGTAGAGCTGCTCCTTTTTGAGAAATTGGGCACGGCACATACCGGTGGTGTTGCCCATCGGTTGACGCAAACACATTATCCCAAAATATAATACCCCCATGAAAGTACTTCACCTTGATACCAACCATCCGTTACTGATCGATCAGCTGAATCTCCTGGGTTTTCAAAACGATGAAGACTACACATCCCCGAAACGGGACGTGGAAGAGGTGATCGGGAATTATGACGGGCTGATCATCCGCAGTCGTTTCAGTATTGACCAGGCCTTTTTGGAGAAGGCCAACCATCTGAAGTTCATTGGCCGTGTGGGGGCAGGTTTGGAAAATATTGACACGGCCTTCGCCAAATCGCGCGACATCTTCCTGGCATCCGCGCCGGAAGGAAATAGGAACGCCGTTGGAGAACATACCCTTGGCATGTTGCTTTCGATCCTCAACAAACTCAACAAAGCCGATCGGGAGGTACGGTCCGGAAAATGGGACAGGGAAGGCAACCGCGGCCGCGAACTGGACGGCAATACAGTGGGGATCATCGGCTATGGAAATATGGGAAAAGCCTTTGCCAAGAAATTAAGGGGCTTCGATGTGGAAGTGATCTGCTATGACATAAAAGGCGGAGTGGGCGATGAAAATGCCCGTCAGGTGGGCATCATGGAACTCCGGCAAAAAACCGATATCTTAAGTCTGCATCTTCCGGAGGATGAAACGACCATTAAAATGGTCGATACCGAATTTTTGGAAGCCTTTCAAAAACCGATTTGGCTCCTGAACACCGGAAGGGGAAAATGCGTGGTGACCCAGGATTTGGTGAACGCTTTGAAATCGGGCAAGGTGATGGGGGCAGGTTTGGATGTTTTGGAGTATGAAAAATCATCCTTCGAGAATATGTTCAAAACCCCAAAGACCGTCATGGGTTCGGCCTTGGCTGAATCGGGCACAACGGCCGATTTACCCGAATCCTTGCAGTACTTAATGGCGGCCGACAATGTGCTGCTCACCCCCCATATTGCAGGTTGGACCTTGGAAAGCAAAGAAAAGCTGGCCCAAACCATCGTGGATAAGATCAAGGCCAAATTTCGTTGATTATTTTTTGGCCCCTTGGAAATCCGCTGCTCCAACAGGTAGGAGCTACTAAATCAACAGATAGGAAATTGCCAATGATTGAGGGATTATTTATACTTTTATAGTATCCCTGATCAGTCCCCACACTTGAATAATTGGCACTGGCCGCGACCGTGAGTTCGTCAAGGCAATCAGGGTTGCTTTCGTCATATCGCCAAATAGGTTCCAATGGTTGTCCAATAAAAAACAGATTGTCATGCAGTATAAAGCAGAAACCCCGGAAGATTATATCAGGCAACTTCCAGAGCAAAGACAAAGGGCCATTTCGAGATTACGTGATGCGGTCAAGACCCATTTGCCCCCTGGTTTCGAGGAACAGATCAGTTATGACATGTTGGGGTACGTGGTGCCCAAATCATTGTATCCGGCCGGGTACCATTGCGACCCGAACCTGCCCCTCCCCTTTTTGAACCTGGCATCACAAAAAAATTTTGTGGCCTTATATCATTCAGGCATTTATGCGGACCCAAAATTACACGACTGGTTCGTCGCCGAATACCCCAAGCATTGCAAGAGAAAATTGGACATGGGCAAAAGTTGCGTGCGTTTCAAATATTTGGAGGATATCCCCTACGCCCTGATCGGGGAACTTTGCACCAAAATGACCCCACAACAATGGATCGAATGCTACGAAAAAAACATGAAAAGATAAAACATGGAAAAAAGGGTAACCGGTCTTGGTGGATTTTTCTTTAAAACCCCCGACCCAAACAAATTGAAGGCATGGTATCGAAACCATTTGGGATTGAACACCGACCAATACGGATGTACATTTTGGTGGAAGGACAAGGAAGGAAACGATTGTTCAACCCAATGGAGCCCCATGAAAGCTGACACTTCTTATTTCGAGCCGAGCAAGGCCCCTTTTATGATGAACTTTAGGGTGGCGGATCTGACCTCCCTGTTGACAGCCCTTGAAAAGGAAGGCGTAACCGTGGTGGGCGAGATACAGGAGTTTGAATATGGCAAGTTCGGGTATATCTTGGACCCCGATGGCAATAAATTGGAGCTCTGGGAACCCTTGGACAAGGCATTTCCATGATTTGAAAATATTCCTTACATTTAATTCCAACATTAACCACCAAAATAAACAAATATGGCAGCGAAAAAGAAAGGTTTGGACGACAAGGCGGAAGATGCTTTGGACAAGGCCAAGGACAAAGCAGGCAAATTAGCCGATAAGGCAGAAGATGCTTTGGACAAGGCCAAGGACAAAGCGGATGAAAAATTGGATAAGGCCAAGGAAGCCACCAAAGAATTTAAGGAAGAGACCAAGGAGAAGGCCAAGGAATTTGCAGAGGAAGCCAAGAAAACGGCCAACGAATTCACGGAGGGCGCCAAGGAAGCCTTTAGCGGTGGCGGTGGTGATAACAAGAAAGTATTGGCAGGGCTCTTGGCCATTTTTCTAGGGTCGTTGGGCGTTCACAAGTTTATTTTGGGCTACCAAAAAGAAGGCTTTATCCTTTTGGGCACTTCCATAGTTGGCTATGCAACCCTTTGTTTTCTGATCGGTAGTTTTATCCTGATGGCCACGGGCGTCATAGGCCTGATCGAGGGCATCATTTACCTTACCAAATCGGACGAAGAATTCTATAACACCTATCAGGTAGGAAAAAAACCCTGGTTTTAAATATGATCACCGGATACCCCAATATCCGGTTTTTTTATTTCGTTTTATTATCGTAATATTGCAATATATAAATATAACATGGGACTTACCAAGACTGAAATATTTAGCGACGAACAGAACCGGCTGGCCGTGCTGTTCAAGGTTTTGGCCCATCCCGCCCGGATTGCCATCCTGGAATATATCAGTGGCCAAAATACTTGTATCTGTAACGATATCGTGGACGAAATAGGTTTGGCCCAACCCACCGTTTCACAGCACCTGAAAGAACTCAAAAGTATCGGTTTGATCCAGGGCGAAATCGAAGGGAAAAGTATTTGTTATTGTATCGATCTTGAAAATTGGAAAGCCTTACAGCAGCGATTGAACGGCTTTTTCGATAAAACGAAATTGAAATGTTGTTGAACCAAAAACCATCTTGATGAAAACCAAAGAACTATTGGCACTCTTGAAACAACACAGCGATAAAAGCTTGCTGTTCGAATATAAAAGGGGCAGCTATGTCGGGGCCCACTACCACATCACGGAGGTGAAGCACATCACCATTGATTCGGTAGACTGCGG
>JBATHI010000281.1:0-3806 GCA_049666645.1 Flavobacteriaceae bacterium
GGGTAAGATTAGGCAACGGTTTCTGCTGCTCCACTGAAGTGATAATAGGCGGCACAAGCCCCTTCTGAACTGACCATTGGTGCTCCCATCGGATTTTGAGGCGTACATTTTTTGCCGAACTGAGAACACTGCATCGGTTTTTTAATTCCTTTCAGTACCAGGCCTGCAATGCACTCTTTGGGTTCTTCTGCTTTTTCAATATGAATGCTGAACTTTAAGTTGGCATCGAAAGAGGCGTATTCGGGCCTTACTTCAAAACCACTCTTGGGAATGTTTCCAATTCCTCTCCACTCCCTATCGGTAACGGTGAAAATTTTGTGTATGAGTTGCTGTGCTTTGGGATTACCTTTGGGCTTAACAACACGACTGTATTGATTTTGCAGCATTGCATCCCCTTTTTCCAATTGTTGAACGGTTAGTAGTATACCCTGTAAAAGGTCTATGGGTTCAAAACCCGTAACTACCATTGGAATTTTATATTTGGTCACTAAAGGATAGTATTCATCCATACCCATGATCGTACATACATGGCCTGCGGCCAAAAAAGCATCGATCTTACTTTCATCATCTTCTATGACCGCTTCCATGGCTGGTGGCACCAGTACTTGGGAAGCTAAGATGGAATAGTTGGTCAGCCCTAAATCATGCGCCTTGTCAATGGAAAGGGCATTGGCGGGAGCCGTGGTCTCAAAGCCGACCGCAAAAAACACCACTTCTTTGTCGGGATTTTCACTTGCAATTTGAACAGCTTCCAGTGGGGAATACAGAATACGGATATCAGCACCAGCAGCTTTGGCCTTCAGTAAGCTCGTTTCAGACCCAGGCACACGCAGCATGTCGCCAAAAGAGCACAGAATAACCTTTTTTACCTCCGCCAGATATATGGCTTTATCAATTAAGTAAAGTGGCGTAACGCAGACCGGACACCCCGGTCCGTGAATCATTTGGACTTTTTCGGGCAACAAATCCATTATTCCGTTTTTTACCAGACTATGGGTTTGTCCGCCACAAACCTCCATGATATTCCAGGGTTGGGTAACGGTAGAATGAATTTCATCCAAATATTTTTTTGCCAAATCGGGATCCCGGTACTCGCTAAGAAATTTCATCCTGCTATAGTTTGATAATATGCTAATTGGCCCAAGGCGATGTTTTCGTCATTAGGCGATACTTCTTGATGAAAATGGAGTTCAAAATTGTCCTCCAAATAGATCATCATCAAATCCACCAACAGGCCGTTCTGAAAGACCCCACCACTAAAGGCTATTTTTTCCACGTTGTTTGCAACGGCAATTACTTCAACCATCTTCACTAATGAATTGTGGAACTTAAACGCAATTTTGTTTTTGTCCATACCCTTAACCAAATCTTGAACCACCCCATCTATAATAGCAGCGGTAGATATTTCTCCAAGATACGATTTTTGGGAAATAGAATACGAATCCATAAAACCATCATTTTGATTAAAGTAGGTTTGTGCCATGGTTTCAAGGCGCAGGGCAGCTTCACCCTGATAGGTTTGAATATCCATACTACCCAATAGGCAGGCAACTGCATCAAACAGGCGGCCCATACTCGATGTCTTTAAAGGTGGATTAACGTTTATTAGTTTTTGATAAAATTCCCATTCTTGGGCATTGAACTTGTCTTTCAGCATTTCAAGGGCTTCTGAATTCTTCCCGCAATGCACTAGCGCCGAAATACGGGGTTCAAGGGCCATTTTATCGCCTAAGATAGCCGGCAAGTAAGAAAGGTGTGCAAGCCTGTTGAACCCCCCGTTTTCATACATTAAAAACTCGCCGCCCCAGCTATTTCCATCATCCCCATAACCTGTGCCATCCCATATAATTCCCAAAACCTTTTCCGGTTTTGTCAGTAATGCATGTTCAGACAAAACTCCCGCGAAATGCGCAAAATGATGTTGTACGTGCACTAGTTTTGCGCCATACACAACGGCCAACTGTTTGCCATATTCGGTGGAATAATAATTGGGATGCTTATCGACTAAAATTATCTCCGGTCGACAGTTCAACAGGTTCATGAAATGCTCAATAGTCCTTTTATAGTTTTCGGCACTTTCAAAATAGGCCAAATCACCTAGGTATTGACTTGCATAAAACAAGCCTTGGCTAAGCAAACCGAAAGTACTTTTTTGAGAGGCTCCCATTGCCAAGGTTGCCTCCGTTTTTTTATTGGGAACTGGTCCGAAATAGTTGGGTGCCATCCCACGGGACCTACGAATAAGAATTTGTTGTTTTTTCAAGGGACTAAAACGAACTACACTATCATCTTGTGATGTTATGATTTCCCGATTGTTGGTCAGCACATAGTCCCAAATTCCGGACAGTTCAGAAAGGACCTTATCATCTTCAAAAACAATGGAGGCATTGCTGATATTTCCGCTGGTCGCAACGATGGGTTTGCCAAATTTCTGCATTAAAAGTTCATAGAGCGGCGTATAGGGCAGCATCACCCCAACCTGGTCAAGCTTGGGGGCAACCTCATTTATGGCGATGCTCGTATGACGGTTTTTTAATGTAAGCAATACGATCGGCGCTACCGCCCCAGATAGCATTTCGAGTTCGGAAGTATGTGTCTGAAAATCTTGTTGTACCATTTCAACATTCGGATAAATGCAAGCCAATGGCTTTGAAGGCCTGCGCTTCCTTATTCTGAGTGTATGTAGGGCTTTGGTATTGGTAGCATCACAGGTCAATAAATAACCTCCAATGCCTTTGATTGCAATAACCTTACCTTCCTTCCAAAAGGAAACGATCTTCTCGATACACCCTTTCGTTCCATTTTCAATTTCTTTTCCATTGGGGTTTTTTAAATTCAAATTGATACCACAATCAGCGCAAGAATTGGTTTGGGAATGATATCGTCTATCTTTTGGATTTGAATACTCCTCACTGCAAGTCGGACACATTTTAAAATCATCCATTGCAGTAAATTCTCTTTCAAAGGGTAGTTTTTTGATTAAAGAGTAGCGTGGTCCACATTCCGTACAGGTAATAAATGGATAATAAAATCTTCGATTATGACTAGTCAAGACTTCTTTTCGACAGTTTTCGCAGATGGCAAAATCTGGGGGAAGCATCATTGCCGCAGTTTTTGCTTCTTGAATCTGTAAAATTTGGAAACCCTCAAAACTTCGGTAATCAATTTCAGAAAGAATATGTCCCGTAATTTTCGCCAATTTGGGCGCGCCTTTAATTAATTTTTTGTAAAACGGAATTGTCATTTCCTTACCTGCCGAAAATTGAACATGCACTCCATTAAGATCGTTGTATACTATTCCGTTTAGTTTTTGTTCGGCAGCTAATCGGTATACATAAGGCCGAAACCCTACCCCTTGCACTCTTCCAGTAATATGTATGTGCCAAGTTTTCATTAGCCTACCAATATAGGAATTATCATACAGTTAGGGATCTCTTAATTGAGATAAGGAAGTTAGGGTAACGTTGGTAAGAAAAAAAAATTCCCAATCACGATTTCGGCATTTATACTTTCAGGCGCATTGGAAGAATTCTTTTGGTCAAAATTAAATTTGAATTGATTTGTACCGTTTTGAGATACCTTTTATATATTTACTGAACGAAAGCGTCAAAACGCTGTTGAGGATGTCCTATTTGATGTCCTATTTGGAAAAAATTGAGATAACATATTGGTTTTTAAGGAATTAGGGTGAAAGGTTCACATTCTGCCACCCCGACTGAAAGTTTTTAATGCCTTGATAATCTATTGATTATCAAGGCATTATCTTTTTAAAAACACTGCCAAAACGAACCAAATCAGTATAAATT
>JBATHI010000282.1:0-3387 GCA_049666645.1 Flavobacteriaceae bacterium
GGACTGCCCTCCACAATGCTCTTGATGATCCCCTCGGTAAGGATAACCGAGATATCGGTTTCCCCATTCTGGAGCATTTGGCACATTTTGCCGGTACCTTCGGGAACATCTGTCCATGATAGGTCAATGCCCCTTTGACTGAAGGCCCCTTCTTCAATGGCCATCTGCCATGGAAAATTAAAATGTTCCGGGACTCCGGTTATCTTTATTTTTTTCATTTACAAAAAGTGAGCGGTGAGGTTATGGAGTTGTACTTACTCTATCCAAGGTATATTGGATCAATGAATCCATGGCCTTTTTTGGGTTTTGACTAAAATCGCCCGTGATTCGATTGGCCAATATGCAATTCATGGAAACCGCCCTGTGCCCCATCATTTTTGACAGTGCGTAAATGGCGGATGTCTCCATTTCCAGGTTGGTGAGCCGTATTCCCTGATGTTGGAACGATACCAATCGGTCTTGAAGATCGATATCGGCAAGCGGCAATCTGAGCACCCTTCCCTGTGGTCCGTAAAAGCCCGTATTCGTTATAGTACAGCCAAATCGTATACGATTGGACCCTAACGCTTTGGCCAATTCCGCATCGCATGCTTCCATATAGGGGAGGGGTTTTTCGGTGGCCCAAGATGTATGGTTTACCAAGGCGGCAATGGTTTCGCCATATGCCATGTGACCAGTCTGATAGTAGTGCAACAATCCATCCAAGCCTATGGCATGTTCGCTCAATAAAAAAGAATCTACCGGTATATCTGATTGAATGGCCCCTGAAGTGCCGATCCTTATGATGTCCAAACGCTTTAAATCTTTCTTTACGGTTCTGGTCACAAGGTCGATATTCACCAACGCATCCAGTTCGTTGAGCACAATATCGATGTTGTCGGTTCCGATGCCCGTGGAGATTACCGAAATTCTTCTGCCCTTGTAGGTCCCGGTACAGGTCTTGAATTCGCGCTTCGATTTTTGAACCTCTATGCGGTCAAAAAATCGGGAAACCTGTTTTACCCGTTCGGGATCTCCGACCGTGATGATCGTTTTGGCAAGGTCTTCCGGCAAGAGATTCAGGTGATAGACGCTACCGTCGGGATTCAGGACAAGTTCTGAGCGACCCAGCGTCATATTAAAGTTTCAGGATCTTATTGTTCTCTGAATTGAAGAGGAAATTATATTTTAATGCACCCCCAAGATAAACGTCATTGTCGCGTATGCAGGAATAATAGCTGGTTCGTCCCTCCAGGATTTCTTTGCCCTTTTTGGACAACTTCACCGGGTCAAAGGTAGAAAACAATGGTTTTAGCCTGGTAATGGCCCTTTCGTACTGTGTATCGCCAAAACCAAGCACGCCCTGGTTCTTTAGCAGCGTGTCCATGAAAACCTTTTTATTCTCCGGCTTGCTTTCCATCGCTTGTCGAAGAATATTGTTCTCCATTTCGTTCAAACCGTTTTTAATGGTCGGAAAACGCCGTAAATGGGCATGGAGGACTTCGGACAGGTACCTGAATTGATATTGTTCGAAATCGGTCAGGTTTTCCAATCTGATGGGATTGTCACTGCAATAAAGCTGCCAGACATAATCGGCAAATTCAATGTCGTCCTGCGCGAGTTCAATCTTATTTTCGTAGAGGTTAAGTAGTTGCTGGTCATTAAGTTCAGTTAACCCATATAAATGATCGGTTTCATCTTCCTTCCCGCTGCAAACCAGGTAAATCTGCGCATATTTTCGATGGGTTTTCAACCAACTGAGCACAGCAAGCATATTGACTTGACAAAAAAGATCATACTCAAACCAGAGCACGATCTCGTCTTGTTGTTTATGGTTGCAAAGGGAACGATATTCCTTTAATGTTTTTTCGATGAACCAAGATTTTGAAACCTTGTAGTTCTTATGTAAAAATTCGAATCTGGTTTTCCAAAAAGTCTCGCTGCCCACATTCGTCAGCGTTTTGCCTTCGCACAACATCTCACGCCAAGTAATGATGTCCCCTTTTAGGTTGAGTGTTTGCAGCCTATTGGTAAAATTATCACCGTTCGTTATGTGCAGAAGTGAACTCATTTGGGGAAATAATGATTTTTTGGCAGTTAAAAATAAGATTAATTCAAAAAAAACAAAATAAAATTAACAGAAAGTGGGTAGAAAGATAACAATTAAATGATCTGAAATGTCAAAACACGTGAACGATTTTTTTAACCCCCGACACGCTTCACCTTGAACCCTTCATTTTTCAACAATTCCATGATCTTATCGCGAAAATTCCCCTGAATGATAATTTTGCCTTCTTTCGCGCTACCACCGACATTTAACTTGGTTTTTAACAGTTTGGCCATTTGTTTTATATCTTGATCAGTGCCATGATATCCCTCCAAAATGGTGATGGGTTTCCCTTTTCGTTTCTCGTACTTACAAATAATGGGGTCTTCCTGTAGATCGAGATTCGTTTTCTTCGCTTTGATTTCCGGGATTACCGGCACATGGTCCGGAAACAGGTTTTTTAATTGGTCTTGCAGATCCATAATGTTCTCATTTAAAATAGATTGACTTCCTACATGAAGACATATCTCAATAGTTGCCAATGTTTTAGAGCCTATCCTGGAAAAACATATCGACACATCATCCTTCTATAGCGAAAGGGTTTCCCCAAGGCCAAAAAACCTATCATTGGCACCAAAAACCTGCTTGAAAATAGAAAAGCCCAATTGCCCGGTACAATGCGCAGGGGCGACCTGTTTCACATGGTAGTCATCCCTCATGCGCCTTGCCAATGATTCTATAAATTCCCTGCTATAGGGAATGAGATGAAAACCCCCAACGACCATATAGAGGTCAGTATTGAGCTTCTGGCCTTCCTGAATGATGGTTTCGATGGCACTATGGGAGCATCCGGAAATTAAAATGGCGCCTTTCTCGGTCGCAAAAGATGCCGACAGTTCCGGCATTCCTATAAATTGGGGATGATCCTCGCCAAAAGGCGGATATTTGATATAGGTTCCCATCAAATTCGAGGTCGTGGGCACTATCGTGAGCCCGGGGGCCACTTCTTTTGCCACAGTCAAAAATTCCACATTCGATTTCCAGAACCTTCCGGTTGGCACGGTTACCATGCCCTCTATTACTTTTTCACCTTGAAAATAGCGTTGCTCTTTAGGCAAAGTGCCCGCAATTTCAGGTTCAGTTTCCCGGAAAGGGAATTTGATCGGCGCCCCAAGCGAGAAAAAATCGTTCGGAAGATAAATTTTTACGTTCGGATTCAGGTCCAGCAGATAATCGAAACCCCCGATATGGTCATAATGCCCATGGGAGACAATGGCAATATCGACTTTTTTCAAATTGATCTTAAGGGATTTTACATTTTGCTCAAACACTTTGGCATCCGTACCTGAATCGAACAAGAC
>JBATHI010000283.1:0-8318 GCA_049666645.1 Flavobacteriaceae bacterium
AATTTAGTATGTAAGAATAAAATAGAAAATCTGAAAGGAATATATCGTCAATAGGTAAAATCAAGCAATTAATTATACACCTATTTGACCTTGGGTATTAGTTGTAAATTTCCATAAAGGCGGATAATTATTTTAGTCCCTAACCACCTTGAAAATTTTAAATACCCCATTTACTTTTTGATGATAATACAGTTCTTTTCTATTGTATGATAAACTAGCTCCTTCGATTACTCCTCCAGATATTGTTTCAATTTCTATTGGTATACCAAAAGCATCATTAATAGTTGCTCTAGTTGCCTTCATTATTTTAAACTCAGAAGGCAAATTTGATCGATTGAAAAATAGTTCTAACCCATCATTTGATAATGAAGCGGCATATTCAGATGATTCAGAGTTAATATTTATCAATATCTCATCTGAATTGGAGTCTTTTATAAATGTATCATTAGTCTTGGTTGCAATTATTAAATTGGATTCATCTGGGTAATTATTATTAGAAAATACAGCAATGGCCAATATTAGTGTTGCCCCGTTATAAGAGATTACAGCATCCATATCTACCAAACCCATTTGATTTTGAGTTAGATTTTCATCTATAGGCGCAACATTACTTACTATACCATTGTTAAATATACCTTTGTATATAGAAAGAAAATTTTGTTGGTAGGTACTTAATGAAGTGTAGTAAAAGTTGCCATTTTCATCCATACTTGGAGCACCTTCAAATTCGTTAGTGTTGACACCTTGTACTAAACCCCTATACTCAAAAGTTGCATTATTCAAAAATTCAGCATAATGAATATCTGCACTTTGATTATTAATGGTAGGATTGTTAAAAAATAAATATTGCCCATTATGCGTAATAAAGGGTTCCATAGCATTTCCATCATAGCCAAGAATGGTTATCTCTTGTGGAGAGTTAAACTCGTCAATAACATCCTCATTTATTTTGTCATTGTTAGTACAAGAAAAATTGAATGGAATTAAGCAAACAATAAGAAATTTAAATATATTCATAATTAATTTTATTTATAATTTAGACGACATGATTATTGATTTGGTAACAAAATTTTTGTTATTTGTTTCGGATGTTGGGAATGTTTTCAGTTTTCTGATCATAATAATTTTTAAGTGATACGAAGAGTTTTTATCTATAATTAAATTTTATTTCTTAAAGCGATTTAATTCATCCGCTTTGCATATATACCTACATCTATCCAATTGTTCTTGTCTATTAAAGTTTCCGTTGTTATTCACACCTTATTATAATTTGTTCATATCACATATCGTGATTGTGTATAATTAATTGCGTGTTTTGAGTACTAAATTTAGCACGTAAAACCAAAATAGAAAATCCGAAAGGATTATCGTTAATAGGTAGAACTAAGCAATTTATTATACACGATTTTACTATTATTTGTTTTCTTCACAAATCTAAAAACATAATATTTCACCATCCTTAGGAATCAACAATTGGTTTTCTAATATTCTTTTTTCAAAGGCGAACTCCTTTAAAGAATTTCTTGTCGTTTTACAAAAATCAATACACTCGAGATGAACAGAAATAACTTTAGATTCAGGAGCTAACTTTATTAGCTCTATAGTTTGTTCTTCGTTCATCAATACAGGATAATCTTCAAATCTTGGAATTAATCCACCACCAGAATTTGTGATTATAATTTCAGGTTTAAAAATTTCAATTGCTCTCTTTACCTCGTCAATTAGAATACTATCACTCACGATATAGATACTAGGTTCGTTATTAGATTGTAAAATGTAGCCAGATACTTGCCCCATATATGGTAATATCGGGCCACTTCCATGTTTACCTTCAATCCGTGTTATTGAAATGTTTTCCCAAGTTGTTTTATTTTCAATTACTTCGACATTTTTAAAATCTTGTTTTAGAAAAAAATCAAAGTCAATTGGTGTGCTAAATAGTTTAATTTCTTTGGGTAATACTTCTCCCGAAAGTGTGTCAAAATGATCAGGGTGAGAATGGGTTACCAAGACACAATCTAGGTTGCTAATAATTTCATTAATTGGAATAGATAAATCTTTGGTTGGATTTCTTTTTAATCCTTTAATAAAAGGTTCAAATGCTTCTTTTGAGCAGAGCATAGGGTCAACAAGAATAGTCTTTCCTGCATAATTAATTTTTAAAGTGGCGTTTCTGATAAGTTGAATCTTCATTGTTTTTTGTTATAGATACCGTTTGGTATGTAGGTGTATAAATTTTTTTTATGCTTTTAAAGTATTATTTATTATATCTTCAATCATATCCATTATATTAATAAGATAACTCTCGTCTTCATTTAGTAAAGCCATAAAAACACCTCCCTCTATCATTGAATAAAAATTTTGAGAGTATATCTTTGGATTAATATTTTCTTTTATTTCTTTGTTGTCAATTCCATCTTGGATGATGTTGGAAAGTCCTAATATTAATTTGTTCGTAATTCTTTTTGATTCATTGAACAAAGAGTAGTTGTTCAATTTAGCATCAATACCTACATTTAGAATTGGACAACCTCCACGTTCTTGTACCAAATTATAATAGTTGCGATAATAGTCTGTTAAAATCAATAGTTTTTTAATGGAATTGTTTGTACTCCTTAATTTTACTTGCAGAGGAAGTACCGCATTTTTAAGGTTTAATTGAAATGCTTTCATAGCTAATTCTTCCTTGTTTTTGAAATTACAATATATGGCTCCTTTAGTTAGGTTAGTCGCTTTGGTTATATCAGATAGTGATGTGCCAACATATCCTTTTTGGTTGAAAATAGGGGCAACCTTTTCAAGAATGTAATCTGTAGTACTTTTCATAAAACATCAATCAAAATACAAATATAGTCATAAATACCAATTGGTATGGGTTATTTTTTGATTAATTTTGAATAGACGAAAATGATGTTTAATGAATTCTAACAAGCCAATATAGTTATTAGCAAATATTGGATAATATAATTATGGATTCTATATAACTTTTATTAGCTCTTAATCACCATTTTTGGATTCCCATAAAACGGCCGTGGCTGTTGCAGAACTCCGATAAACATCAATTTTTGCTTTTACCAAAGTGCGGAAATCCGTAAATTAAAGGTATGCAAGGCAAAAAAAACTATACCGAAAAACTGTTCCTCAGCTTCCAGTTGTCAGACCGTGTTCCCGAGGATAACCTCTACAGAAGGCTACGTGAATCGCTAGACCTAAGTTTTCTTTACAAGGATACGAAGGAGCTCTATGGCAGGACGGGCAACCCCTCGATCGACCCCGTGGTCTTCTTTAAGCTACTGCTCACGGGATACCTTGAGAACGTAACCTCCGACCGAAAACTGGTGGAACACTGCAGCATGCGGATGGACGTGCTCTACTTTCTGGGCTATGACCTGGACGAAGAGCTTCCATGGCACTCGACGATAAGCAGGACAAGGCAACTCTATCCGGCATCCCTTTTCGAGAAACTGTTCGGCAAGGTATTCGCCCTGTGCGTTGATAGCGGGATGGTATCCGGCCACACCCAGGCAGTGGATTCGGCCCCGATAAAGGCTAACGCGTCCATGGAAAGCGTGGTGCCGAAAATGCCTGCAAATCCTATAGGTGACCACTTGAAGAAAGTATCGGAAGAGAACGCGGAAACTACAAAAAAGCAAGTGGGACCCGCATCCCCCGCACATATCTCCGCTCCCGAACATGAGCTGAAGCGCGTGGAGAAGCACCACCAAAACCTGAGGGACAGTCCGGTACGACTGGTCGGCGCGTCCCACAAGAAGGCACGCCTGCTGAGCAACAAGACACACTATAACCCCCGTGACCCGGATGCCCGTATATCGGTAAAGCCGGGCAAGGCCAGAAAGCTGAACTACCATTGCAGCATGGCGGTGGATACCGCGGAAGGGGTCATCTCCCATATCCAGGCGGACTTTGCCGACGGCAGGGACAGCCAGTACCTGACCGATATCGGCCTAAAGGTTCAGAACCGTTTAAGGAAGAACGAGCTTATAATGACGGATTTCTTGGCGGACGCAGGTTATTCCAACGGCGCCAACTACAATTTTCTTGAAAGGAGGAAGGTCACCGGGTGGATACCCGTCTTCGGTAAATACAAACCCGAGATAAAAGGTTTCCCCTACAACCGGGAAAAGGACGAGTACCGTTGCCCGATGGACAGGCCCCTGCCCTTCAAGGGGTTCAGCACCAACAAGGACGGTAGCGTACTGAAAAACTATTGGGCGGCACCAAGGGACTGCAAGGCCTGCCCCATGAAACCCCAATGTGCGCCAAAGACCAAAAGCAAAAAAATCGCCAGAACGGTCTATGACGAACAATATCTGAGGGCCTACGCCCGACAGCACAGCGAAAGGGGCAAGCAAATGAAAAAACTGAGGCAAAGTACGGTGGAGCCAGTGTTCGGGAGCCTGACCCAGTTCTACGGCCTACGGAAAATAGGCGTACTGGGCAAGGCCGGTGCTCATAAGGTCATGCTCATGGCGGCAATCGCCTTCAACCTGAAAAAGTACCTTAAGAAAGGGGGAAGGAGACCCTCCTTTGGCATTTTCAGGACTATTTTGGACTCTTTAAAGGGCTGCCTCACCATTTTTTCCCCGCAAATCCAACCGAGACCGGTTCTCTTTAAGACTCCGTATAAACAGCCTACTCGGGTCGATATCTTGTTCTTAGACCACTTCTGCAACGGCCACGAACGTTTTATGAACCTAATCGATTTCAGATATAGCTCCTTGATTAGTTTTGATATAATAATTGGTTTTCCTAAATTTATAAGGTAAAGAATTACATCCCTTGTGCTAATTTGTATTAAAAATCGCAAAGAGGTGTACAGCTTAAAATTAGCAAGGTAAAGTATTGGTATAGAGTGTGTTATGACCTTATTCTTAGGTCTGTCATCCCGACCAGTAGAAAAGTGATTTGCATCCGCAAATCACTTTTTTTATGCAATGAACTTTTCTGTTTTTAAGCCTGAAATTTTAGTTTTCTCGGATTAATTTTTTCTTTTTCGTTTAAATTGTTGCTGTACCAGCTGATCGAAATACACTTTTGATGCAACCAGTTCAAAATCCAGTTTTTTGGGCAGTGCTGAAAATAATCTGGGGCCACCGCCCAACAGCAACGGGAAAACGGTAATGATCATCTCGTCGATCATGTCTTCTTCCAAAAAATGTTGGATCGTGACACCGCCATCGATATAAAGTCTGAGATACCCTTTTTTATGGATTTGCCCTAAAATTTCCATCAAGGTCCCTTTTAACAAATGCGCCTTGCTTTTATGGCTTTCCGGTATTTCGGTCAATGAATCGCTCAAGACGAATACCGGTTTTTTGTAAGGCCACTCAACATCAAAGCCCAGGACCGTTTCAAAGGTATTGCGCCCCATCACAAGAGCGTCGATCCTGTTGGTGAATGCCACATAGCCCATGTCCTCGTTTTCCGGAATCGGAATCGAGTCAAGCCATTCGAGGCCCCCGTTTTTATCGGCGATATAACCATCCAAACTGGTTGCGATATAGATGCTGTTCCGCTTTTCCATTGTTCATTTCCGTTTGCTACATAAGACATTGGCTTGGGTTTCGATAAGCTCGATGGATGCAACCCTTTCGCAAGGGGGCTCAAAGAGCTAAAATTGGAATTCTGGCCTTCTGCATGAAGGTGCTTAACCGGCAGAACCCAAAAGGGTCCAAGGCTATTGGCGGCATCAAGCAGTTGCCCAACGCCATTGAATGCAATTAGTTAATGTACTGAAATTTTTGACCATTTTGGTTTTTTTAAAAGGCTATCGCCTTCCTTCCAGCCATTCCATCCCTCACCGCCATGGCCTTGATCTTAAACAAAGAACCAACTTTCAAAAACAGGGATGCGCTAAACATAAAAAGGCTACACCTGTTTATTTTAAAATCAATTCAATGGTCGCGGCCTTGGCACCAAAGCTTATTTGGCCATCCTGTATTTGAGGGGCAACGGAACTCTCAACGACCTCATAGGCCACGCCCGCCCTTTGCTCCGGAAATACGATTAACACCTCCCATGATGGGTTTTCCTGAACCACTTTCAAAGTCAAAAGTCCATTGGCTTTGCGATAGAACACTGAAACCGCATTGTCTGAAATAATGACATTTTCAAGGGACGCTTCATCCCAAGCGTCGGGCATTTGGGGCGTGATCACTACTTTTTTCTTGGCGGCATGTGGGGCGATGCCAAAAAACTGCTGTACTATGGGAACAGCAAACCCATAGATATTCCAGGCCTGGGCCATCATGCCATAATCCGGTGAAACCTCGTACATGCTTCCCGGCAAGGCATAGCTGAAGGTCCTTGCCATTCTCTTTAAATAATTCAAAGCCTCGTTCGGACGTCCATAATTGTTTTCTGCGATCGCTTGGACCCCAGTGGGCAGGGTCATCACGGCACCGGTATAGGAAAAGACCTTACTCCCTTTGAAAGACCCCTCATCGGAACCCGCGGAGGCGTCACGATCGATGCCCGTGACAAATACCCCAAAAGGGTTTACGAACCGCTCTGCCGTTTTCAAGGCCTTGAACGCTTTGTCAGCATCGGCGATCTTCATTTCCATCGGGGTGTTCACCACCCAATTGTGGTGCAGTACAAAAGGCCGGGGCGTTGTTGAAGGCTGTGCCAGGATAGCCGCCCTGGTCTTGGTCAATTCTTCGACCGCCCATGGTTTGTTCAGGGTGTCTGCCCTAACGATGGCATCCTCGATCAACTTCAAGGCCTGTTGGTCGGTACCGATGAAATCGGCATAGGAGTTGAAGGCTTCGGACCAAAATTCCCTATTGATTTTATCCTTGAGCGTATCCGCGGTATTTTTATAGGAGCTTGCCAGCACAGCATCTCCCAATTCGTTGGCCATTTTCGAGGCATCGTCAAAGGCACGTTGCGTGTATACCGCCACATCGATCATTTCGCTGTCCAGTCCATGGATTTCCATCATGCCGAAACCATCCGGAAAAAGGTTTTTGTTGGCATCATTTTCGGCCATGAGCCATTGCAATCCCTTTTTGATGGTAGGGAAATACCTTTTTAAAAATTCGATATCGCCGTTCCATCGGTAGACTTCCCAAATCAAAGAGGCGAACTGCGGTGTTTCGTTGATATTGCCCGGGTTGAAAACGGCACCATTGGTGGAGGTTTCATGGATGATCCTGCCATTGCCATTGGTGGCGGCAGATAAACTATCCAAGAGCCTGATGGTCTTGTAAACGACATCACGCTGTCCGATGGCCATATAGCCTTTCAAAGCGTATTCGCTATCCACGCCAAACCACCAGGGGTAATCCGGAATGCCGGCCGTAATTCCCGTGCCGATCTCGGGGACCGTTCTCACCAACCAATCACAGTTGTATTTCAACCATTCAAAGGTTTGTTGCATCGTTTTATCGGGAACGGTCAACTTCGAAATGGAAGCGAGTTTTTGATAGCGGTTCCGCTTTTCCGTGAAATAATGCAGGTACCGTTCCTTAATATCCTTGTAGGTGGCCATTGCGGCAACTTTAGAGCGGTACGAGCCTGCGATTACAAAATTCAATACTTGGGTGTCGTGGGCGGCAATGGAAACATCATAGGTCGTCGCAGTGGACAACCCCTTGCCCGAATAATCCCAAGGCACGGGCATATGGTCTATGGAAGGGGCGTCGGCACCGTAGAGTACGAACCAAGGGTTGCCGCCATCTTTTACCACCCATGCATCTATATCCCCATCAAAATAGCCTTCATCCGGATGATCGACCATCTGGGTGCGTTCCCCAAGCCAGGTGGGTCTCAGGTCGGCATTGCCCACGAACCGAAGTTGGAACTCCTGATCGGTATCGGCCAAGTTTTCCATCACCAACTGTACGACCAATCCCTCTTTATCATCCGGAACAAATTGCCATCTTTCAACCGCCAAATTTTTATTTTTGATTTCAAAAGAATGCCTGTTCGCGAAAGGGTAATTCGTAAAGGTTGAAGCATCGTCCAAGGCTTGTACCTCATCGCCCCAGAGCAGCTCGATTTGAAAACCATCCATCAATTTGATGGGATGGTCCCAAATTCCGCCCATTTCGTTTTCTATGTGCCAGCCCAGCTCCTGAAAGGATCCATTTTGATGCCCCACCAAATACGCCCTGTTGCCAGCGGTCACGAAAGGGGAGTTGAGATATTCTGGTTTACCGTCGATATATGGGCTATCCATCATAAGCTGCCCAAAAGTTGCCTTATCCGGTTTTTGGCAGCCGAGCAATAGCAACGAGAATAACAAAAAATTGAGTTTTGGCAGCATTATATTAGGGTTGTTCGTTAGTCATTTC
>JBATHI010000284.1:0-8808 GCA_049666645.1 Flavobacteriaceae bacterium
AAAATAAATTATCACTAAGTAGAATCACAAATGATATGATTTGGACCGAATCCAATAGAAATATCGAATTACGATAAAATAAAGAGGTTCCATTTTTTTATCCATATGATTTTCCTGATGCCAAACAGGGCGCGTTGGCTCTTTTTAGAACTTATAGTACGCCCCTAAATAATGGTTTTGCTATAATTGAAGCAGATAATGCAAGTGGGAATCTAATAACCTTGGCAGGTCGGGCAAAGTTTTCAGGATCAGATATTGATCAAACCAAGGACACCTTAATTATTGCCATATTATTCAAAAACAAAAGATTCGCTATTAATAGCCAACTTAAATAAAGGCTATATTCCGGATAAAGCAGATGTGCTAAAAATAAGTGAACCTTTGGCCCAATTTGAACCCTTTTACATTCATTTGGCGGCACCAATCAATATCGAAGAAAGAAACTATTTGATTGTTCAGCTCATTATAAAATCTGGCAGTGATGACAATTACTACTAAGGTATTTCAAATGCCGTTATAGACAATCTTCATTTTAATAACGGTAACGCAAAACAATAAATCACTTGGCAAAATAGGGCAAGATCAATCTTCACATCCTTAATCAAAAAACGAACATTTTTTGAGACTTTACTTTTTTACTTTGCCAGTAATATTAAATGGATTTAAGTCAAAAAGACCAAACAAGATGATAAAAAAGAAATCCTTTATGTTTCATCCGTTAACTCTGAATGAATTTTATCTATAAGAGGTGGCATAACCAACTTTTGTCGTTAAATGATTCTAAGTTCCTTGCTTTTAGTGTTAGAAGATAAACACTTGATAGCTAAAATCAATTACCGGTGTATAAGGCTAAAGAAAAACTAAAGGTACTCCCCTCATTCGGCTTACTTAACACTCTTATATGGGACCCATGGAGTTCCAAAATCTTTTTCACAATAGCCAAACCTAGTCCCGTTCCCATTTTTTCTTGGCCAATTTTTTCTTGTTTGTAACGCTCAAAAATTAGTGCTTGCTTATTCTTTGCAATACCTGGACCCGAGTCTTTGACCGCTACTTGAACTTCATTGTTCACAAGGTTTATTTGTATGATGATAATTCCGCCATAGGGTGTAAATTTTAAAGCATTATCCATCAAGTTTTGTATTGCCCTCTCCACCAAAGAAATATCGGCAAACACCAACGGGATTTTTTCGTTCATTTCAAGTTGAATAACTATTCCCATTTCCTCAGCCACCAGTTTATATTTAGCATGGATATCATTAGCAAGCTCGCCTATTAAAAAGGGCTCCTTTTCTGGTTGAATTTGATTCGCTTCCAATTTGGAATATTCAAATAGCTGGGTGACCAAAGCAGTAAGGCGCTCATTGCTATTCTTGATGATTTGGATATAAGACTCTTTCTCCTTTTCGCTTAATTGTCCCCCTTTTATTTGAAGAGTTTCAATATAACCTTGCACGATAGAAAGTGGCGTTCTTAAATCGTGGGATATATTGGCAATTAGTTCCTGTCGAAAATTTTCGACCGACTTTAACTTTTCTATGTTCGCTAAAATTGTTTCCGCCATTTCATTAAAAGTTTCAGCTACCTTGGAAAGATCCTGATCATTGGTATTTTCTATTCTGTATTTTAAATCGCCTTGTTTAAACCGTTGGGCAGCATAAACAATTTTTCTTAAGTTCTTTGTAAAATACCAAACCGATAATATCCCAAGAAATCCTGCAAATATTATAGTTAAAAGTGAAGACCATAGGCCCAATCTCATAAAATAACTTGCAGCTAAAGCACTGCGGGTAGTTAAAAATTCTTGTCCTGCAAGTATGATGTAAATGTATCCTTTAGAATCATTTTCTTCAAAGTAGGCTGCAGAAAAGACCTTCTTGGAACTTGCATCCCTAGGGTCTTGGCCAAGTATATAATTACTTCCAGGAGAAGCAATAAATTCTTTTATGGGTTTCAAATCTACTTTTTGTTCTTTGGTTTCAGGAGCATCCGGATCTAGTACAACAGAGTATACAATGCGCCCCTCCGTATCCAATAAATAAAGTTCAATCGCCCTATTTACGGCCATCATGTCATGCATTATATCTCCAAACAAAGCTTTGTTCACTACCCCTGTACTGTCAAAAGGCTTTTGATTTCCAAATTTTTCTTCAATGAGCTGATTGGCCAAATTAGCGTGCAGCTTTTGTGTAGTTTCATAAAAATATTTATTGGAAAAATAGATTGACGACAAGGTGTAACAGACACCTGCAAGCAAGAGAATAAATATAAAAGAAGCCATTAGCTTCATTATTAAACGGCTTGATACCAAAGAATCTTTCATCTGATTAATTTACTATTCTTGCATAAAAAGTGTGTCTTCAAAATTTAAAAAACACATAATCCTTTGTGCACTATCATTTTCCATCATTTACAAATCCTCGTTAAATCGATACCCAACACCCCAAGTAGTCAATATAAACTTCGGATTTCCCATATCTGGCTCTATTTTAGCTCTTAACCGGTTTATATGGGTATTAACGGTATGCTCATACCCCTCAAACTCGTATCCCCAAATTAAATTCAGAAGTTGAATCCTGCTATAACTCTTACCGGGACTTGAAGCCAGTAAACCCAAAAGTTCATATTCTTTTGGAGATAAATCCACTTTTTTACCAGCTAAAATTACCTTGCGCAATTCCGAATCCATTGTGAGATCATCAAATTTTAATTTAGAGTTTGCTACAGTGCTTTTGTGTTCATGTTTTTGTGATTTTTCCCTTCGGAAAAGTGCTTTTACACGAGCAATGAACTCCCGTATACTAAAAGGTTTCGTTAAATAATCATCAGCTCCCATTTCCAATCCAAGAACCTTGTCAAGTTCCTCTGATCTGGCAGTTAACATAAGGATAAAAGATGATGATTTTTGGGCTCTTAAACTTTTACATATCTCAATCCCATCCATACTTGGCAATGTAACATCCAGAATAATTAAATCTGGTTTTGTTTCAATGGCCAATTCAAGACCTGCCATTCCATCCTGTATATTATTGACTTCAAAACCCAAATCCTTTAGATGGATTTCTAACAGGGCAACGATTTCAATGTCGTCTTCAATTATAAGTACACTTTTCATAATTTTTCAAATAAACTATATAAATGTCACAAATGTATCACGGTATTCTTAAACCAATAATACGTTGTGAGTAGGTAAAAAGTCTGAGAAATTACAATCCAACCACAATAAATAAAGGAGTTTCAACAAAGTATGGTGCAGACAAATAAAAAAATGACGTCTAAACCTACGGTTTTAAAGTGTAACAAAAATGTGAAGTTTTTGAGATACTCCTGTTACTTTCAGCAACTTAATTTGTATTGAACTTTAAAAAAACGAACAATGAAAAAAATAAATTGGACTTTAGCTATTTTAATTATGTCTTTATTATTGGTAAGCTGTAGTGACGATGAAGAAAATACACCAATTGTCCCAAATGCGGGAACGTTGAATGGTGGGCCCTTCACTTTTGTGGTAGATGGAATCCCGGATATGGTAAGTGGGGTAAGCCTCAGTTCCACAGGCGTGATCGGTACAATGAGGTCTTATGTTGTAACTGACGAAAGTAGAAGTATTCTGGGCTTGCCACCCACAATTTCAGACTTGGAAGGTGTGGATTTTGATGAGGCAGGAGAGGGAATCTGCTTCATTTATCATATAGCCTATGAGCCCGGATTAGAGGGTCTTGCTACTGGTATGAATCTTTCCAATTTAAATGGCCTATTTGCCATATCAAACGCTGTTACAGTGAACCGGGGAGGCCTTGATGCTGGTATGCTCATAGGAGGTCCTTTTACTTTTACCATAGATGGCGTGGCCGATATGGTAAACGGGGTCTTATTGGACGAAGCAATGTTGGCAGGTGAAAATCGCTCTTTTGTTATTACAGATGCAGACGGTAATATTCTGGGGTTGCCTCCTACCCTTGTAGATTTAGAAGGTGTAGATTTTGACGGTGCCGGGGTTGGAGTTTGCTTCATCTATCATTTGACATATGGCGCAGGCCTACAGGGGCTGGAATCCGGAAACAATTTGGCAGATTTGGAAGGGCCACATGCTTTATCCAATTCCATAGAAGTAAATCGTTTAGGATTAGATGCTGGTGAACTTTCTGGGGGGCCATTCACTTTCACGGTTGATGGAAAGCCAGATATGGTCGCCTCTATAAGCCTGGATGAAACCGGTATTACAGGCTCAATTCAAAACTATGTAATTACCGATGATATGGGCAACATTCTAGGCTTACCCCCAACTCTGGCGGCAGTAATGGGCGTAGATTTTGATGGTGCAGGTGTTGGCACATGTTTTATTTACCATCTCACCTATGAGCCCGGTCTGCAAGGCAGAACGGTAGGGGCTAACATTTCTGACCTTAATGGAAATTATGGGCTATCAAATGCGATTACCGTAAACCGACTAGGTCTAAACGCAGGAAGTCTGTCTGGCGGCCCATTTACTTTTACCGTTGACGGTTCTCCAGATATGGTTAGTGGGATCGTCTTGGATGAAACGAATATTTCAGGAACCTTAAGTAGTTATGTCATAACTGATGATATGGGAAATATTCTTGGTTTACCCCCAACGCTTATGGCCGTTGAAGGAGTCGATTTTGATGCGGCTGGCGCAGGGGTTTGTTACATCTATCATATCACTTATGAAGAAGGTCTTGATGGTCTTATGGCAGGTGAAAACCTTGCAGATTTAAATGGATTTTTCGGTTTATCGAATTTGATAAGTGTTACCCGAAACTTGGATTAGATTGCTATGAAGAAGAGACGGGTCCTTATTCCTTTTATCTGGACCCGTTTTTTATTGTAATCAAAAAGCAACATTAAAATTTCAAATCCATTTCAAGGTAAAATCGAATTAACAAGGTGTAAAATAAATTACGTCTAACCTTAATAGCACTTGTGCCACTATTTTATTTGATGATATTGAAAAAGAACACCCTATTGATTATTCTATTTACGCTATTGGCCCATTATATTCATGGACAGGACCAACTCGTTGGCAAGATTGAAATTGTTGGTATGAATAAAACAAATCCAAAATCCCTAGAGAAACTAATACGATTAAAAAAGGGTATGGTATTGGATTCTTTACTAATAGAGCAAGATATTACCCGTTTGAAAAGGTTACCATCCATTGCCAATGCTCATTACCAGATTGTTGAATCCGACGTTGAAAGATACCATGTCCGCTACCAGATAGAAGAAAATCAAACCTTGATTCCAGGAGGAAATTTTTATACTTCCACTAATGATGAGTTTGCGTTACGGATAGGGTTACAGGAGTTCAATCTTACAGGAAATAACATTATTCTTGGCGGATTTTATCAATATGATATCTACCATTCCATCGGTTTTAACCTAAGGGCTCCATACTTATTCAGCAGCAAATGGGGACTCTCTGGTAGTTTTAAAAACCTGACTACACAAGAACCTGTTTTTTTACAAAATGGAGTTGCAACCTATAAGTATAATAATACAGGTTTTGAAATTTCAGGAATTCATGAAATCGATTTTAAAAATATAGTGGAACTTGGCTTTAGTGTCTTCTCGGAAGATTATTCCTATCTATCTGGAAGTACTTCTTTTGATGTTCCACGCGAACTAAAGGTAAGCAAGCACCTTATAAAACTACTCTATAATTTTGATGGAATTTCCTATGACTATTTCTATTTGGAGGGTTTTCGGAGTCAACTGAACTTGCAGTATGTTGGAAGCAACGATCTAGATCTACCACCATTCTGGATCGGATTTAATGATTTCTCGTATTTCAAAAGAATTGGACCGGTTATCAACTGGGCAAGTCGATTGAGGCTTGGTTTAGCAAGCAATCTGGAAACTCCATTTGCTCCATTTTCCGTTGACAACAATTTGAACATTAGAGGGGTTGGAAATACTATTGATAGAGGTACAGGCGCCATTGTTCTTAATACAGAATTACGATATACACTCTGGGAGAAGGGTTGGTTCGCACTACAGGGAAATGGATTTATTGACGCTGGTTCTTGGCGGAATCCGGGAGGGGAATTCAGTGATTTTGCCGATTCTCAAAATTTTAGAATCTATCCAGGATTGGGCCTCCGTTTTATACGCAAAACTACTTTTAATGCCATTTTTAGAATAGACTATGGTTATGGGATTACCAAGAATGCTTCGAAAGGAATTGTTTTTGGAATTGGACAATATTTTTAGAGTCCTAATCCTTTTGGGATTATGCAAATCAATATGAACAATACAAATACACCACTTAAAAGAATACTTTGAAAATAACAATAAAAATGATAAACATGCCAAAAAAACTAGGAGTTTCAATCTTGCTCTTGATATTCACATCGTATGCAGGTATAGCCCAAAGCACAGAATCATTTTTCGCAAAAGCGGACGTTTTTTTTAAAAACTATGTTGAAGGAGGAAAAGTTCATTACCTAGAAATAGGTAAGAATCCTGATATACTTAATGACTTATTGAAAGTTGGGAAAAACATTCGGGTTTCTAAAGAAAATGCAAAAGAGTTCCAAGCGTTTTGGATCAATGCGTATAATGTCTTGGTCATTAAAAGTGTAATAGAGAACTACCCCCTTAAATCTCCATTGGACATAGCCGGCTTTTTTGATAAAACTATCCATGAAGTAGGAGGTTTGGAAATTACATTAAATGATATTGAAAATAAACTTTTAAGGGAAAATTTCCCTGAAGAACCCCGTTTTCACTTTGTCCTTGTTTGTGCAGGGTTGGGATGCCCACCAATTATAGACCGAGCGTATTTACCCGAAACTTTGAACGCTCAACTTCTCGAACAAACCATACTAGCTTTAAATGACCCATCCTTTATTCAACAAAAAGGAAATAAATTTTTTATTTCAGAAATTTTTGAGTGGTATAGGAATGACTTTGAACAAAATGGCCGTAAGCTGATAGATTTCATTAACCACTACAGAACGGAGAAAATTGCAAAAAGCACCAAGCTCTCCTTTTACCCATATGATTGGCGAATAAATGAAGCCAAATAATTTTTTAAAGTATTTCTGATTTAAAATTTATAACTGATGAACACAAAAATAAAACTACTGCTTTTATCGGCATTCCAATGCATAACCATCCATTCATTTGCTCAAGGAAATGAAATGGATGATACCTCCAAAACAAATAATCAAAGTAATATTCAAAAATACACACCATCAAAGCTTATTGGTACAGGACAGTACGACCTCAAATGGTTCAATAACCTTTATACACAGACCAAAAGTACATTTTCGGAAGGTAGGGAACCAAGGCAAACCTTTTTCACCTCCTCCTTGGAAGCCTATACGGGTATAGGGAATAATAAAAAATGGAATGTCGGTGTAATTTTTCAACTAAGATCCAATGTTATAAATGACAGACCTGCCACCGATGTATTTAAATTCGATGGTGAAAATTCAACCGCTCGATCAGGATTAACAGCGCTTGCACCTTCCATTAAGTTTGTGCCGTTTGCTTTGTTGAACAATTTCAGTATTCAGAGTTCCATTTTTATACCCTTAATTGACAATGAAACTGAAAACGGCGTTTTCTTAGGTCAAAATGGGTATATATGGCAAAATCGTTTTTTTTATGATTACAGCTTTCCCGGTAACAAATGGCAATTGTTCTCCGAGCTCAACACAGAGCTGAACGTTGGAGAAGCAGGTACAAGTTTCGCCAATAATAGCCTTAACCTAACACCTGGAATTTTCTTGAGTTATTTTCCGAGCGCAAAGTTCACAGTTTTGGCACTTGCCCAACATCAACAAAGAATTGATTTAGGAAACAACTTTGCCCAGGATTTTACGGCACTTGGGGGTGGCGTTAAATACCAACTGACATCTGTACTTAATCTAGAACTGTTGTATACTAATTTTGTACGGGGCAATAATACCGGTTTGGGAGAAACTTTTAACCTTGGTTTACGTGGTATATTTTAAGATTATCACAAATTGAGTTGTTAAAAACTTGTACTTAAAAAGATAAATTTGGTTTCTTTAAACGAAGGTTTTTTTGGACATCCTATCTTCGGGTCTAATCAATGCGCAATTTTTGTTCGCAAAGCCAAGTGTGATTTTATATAATAATTCCCGCAATGACATTTTTGAGCTGAATCCAAAACCCTGCGGAAGTTGAAAGACCATCCACTCCATTCTTGTCGTTCCAGGTCTTCCAACCCCCTCGGTGCCGCGCAAAAGCACAAGGGGCGAAAGGCCCCTTGAACTTTATCTACCCTCCCCATATTTCGTCTTCCTAATTTCTTTCTGAATCACGTGTTGCGTTATTTTCGATAATTCCACAAATACATTGAATAATCTATAAATATTGAATTTTCCTTACGTTAAAATTCCATTCGCTTCCTTTTGTCCATATCCGGCCTCCTAATTTGGCCCTTAATCCAATACCGACATTTTTCTTTGGTTTTAATAAGGTTTTTACAAAAAGGAATATAGGTAAGTGCGGATTCCGATCTAATCAATACGAACAAAAAAACAAATTATGGAGGAGCAAAAAAATATGGTGGAACTTTTAAAGGATATTAAAAACCTTCTTTCCCATAACAAGAAAGTGATGAACGTGGACGACCTTTCTGCCTATACCGGTCTCTCCAAAAGCAAGATCTATAAGATGACGCAGTTGAAGCTAATTCCCATGGGCAATAACAAACACATACGGCAGAAATTCTTTGACAAGGACACGATCGATGCATGGCTGTTAGGGGAACCTGATCTTTCGGACGAGTATCTGGAAGCGGAGTTCAAT
>JBATHI010000285.1:0-10631 GCA_049666645.1 Flavobacteriaceae bacterium
GTCCGCCCCTACAGACGTAAATATCGGGATACCCGTCTTGGTTGATATCGACTATGGAAACACCGTTCGACCAATGGGTCGATCCGGTGCGGGAAGATTCCGTGATATCCTCAAATTTCCAATGGCCCAAATTGCGGTAAAGTCGATTGCTGACCATGTTGCCGGTGAAGTAGATATCCTCCAGGCCATCCAAGTCAAAATCGGCCACCGCTACCCCGGCGCCGTTGTACATATATTCGAACTCCAATACGGAAGGAGTGCCCCCAATGATCAGTCGGTTGTTGAAATCAATGCCGGTCCCTTGATGCGAAAGTTCCCTGAAAAGTGTTTTCGTGGATTCCTGACAGGATTGCCATCCCAGCACGATCACAAAAAATACCACCCGAACGAAATGTTTATAAATAGGTACTTGGAACATGATGCGAAGATACTAAGCAACCGTTAAACAAAAAGAATCCAATCTCTTAAAATAGACTGGATTCCTTTGTATGATATTTGACTGGATTTGATGTCGTACTATTCGACACCGGTAAATTTCTAGTATCCCGTATTTTGGATCAATAATCCGTTCGACCGATCTATTTCGGTTTGTGGGAAGGGGAGTACATTATACCTGTCGTTCCAGGCAGCCCCGAACAGTGTTGATCCGATGCCCCAACGGGTAATGTCGAACCAACGGTGGGGTTCAAGCGCAAGCTCCACCCTTTTCTCCTGCCGCTTCGCTTGGGTCAAATCTGCTCCCGGCAGCAACGGCAATAAGCCTGCGCGGACTCGAATGTCGTTGATCTGTTGTTCGGCAATGCCCAAATCGCCCCCGCCTTCGATCAAGGCCTCGGCATATAATAATTTGAGTTCGGCGAAACGGAACCAGCGCTCGTTGTTGTAATCTGCTTGTCCGTTAGGGGAACTATTGCCCGGAACCGCATTGACCGACCCTCTATATTTCTTCAAGGTATAGCTTGTTGAAGACCAGGTAGGGTCGTATGGCAGTTCATACCGCGAACCATCGAAGGAATAATAGGTATCACCATCTTGGTAAAGAATGGTCGCCAATCGCACATCTCCCGGTTCAAAGGCATCCACTAGATCCTGGGTAGGCGCCCACCATCCCAGTTTACCTCCGGGAGCACCGTTCGAGGCGTCCCAGTACCACCCTCTACCGGTACCTTGGGAGGCCTTGAAATCTTCAGAGTGGGTGTCGTCAAAAACCCAAAGGTTGTCATCGGAAAACGGCCCGCCGTACTGTACTTCGAAAATCGATTCAGCGTTGTTTTCGTTGTTGAAGTCAAAAACACTTTCGTAAACGGACAACAATTCATATGGGCCATTGTCGACTACATCGGCGAAAGCGGTAATGGCCGGAGCCCAGTCTTCTTTCCAAACATTCACCTTGCCGATATACGATTTGGCCGCCCATGCGGTGGCCCGACCGGTATTACTGCTGTCCCAAGCCTCTGGCAGACCTGCAGCAGCGGCACTGAAGTCGGCCAAGATGGCTGTGAAAAGTTCATCTCTTGTGGCATTGGGTCTGGCCTGATCGTTGATGCCCGGAATGATATCGAGTGCCAAAGGCGGTGTACCGAACAATTTCATCGCCTGGAAATGGAACCATCCCCTTAAAAATCTTGCTTCTGCACCCAGTTCGGCTTTATCGGCCGCGGTCAGACTGTTCTCGTTGTCCAAATTTTGGATGACCAAATTGGCACGGTAGATCCCTTCATAGATTTGTGTATAAGCCGCTCCATACGGGGTATCGCTTGCCCTAAGGAACAAGTTATCGATATCCCGGGATATTTGATCTGACAGGACGGCATCTGCGGCCACATCGTCGGTAATGGCGAGAGTAATCTTCCAAAATTCGCCTCTTTCCGATAAGGTTTCGGTGCTGGTGCCCCAAAAATCCTGAATGGAAGAATAGGAAGCAAAAATGGCGCCATCAAAATCGGCCCTGGACTTGTAAAAGGTATCTGCGGTCAACCGGTCCAAAGGTTGTAGATCCAATTCATTATTGCATGAAATTATGCTCAGGAAGCAGCAACTTGCGATAAATAAATAGATTTTTTTCATAATCGTTTTTCTTATAAAAATATTAAAATTCTGCATTAGTTAAAAGAGACCGATAAGCCCAATTGTATAATTCTAGGTAAAGGGGAAGCCCCTCCGTCCTGTCCAGTGGCCAAGGTGAACTCCCCTTTCTGGAAACTTTGGGTACGCCCAACTTCGGGATCGTAACCAGAGTATTTGGTGAAAGTGGCGAGATTCTGAGCCCCTACGTAAACCCTAACATTGCTTACAAAGTCGTCTGTCCAGCTTCGAAGCAAATCCTGTGGCAAGCTATAGCCGACGGAAATGTTCTGGATCCTCAAATAACCGGCATTCTCGATCCAACGATCCGAATAACGGGTATTGCCGTTGGGATCACCGGGAGCCAGTCTGGGATTCGAGCTTGAATTGGTGGTGCCCTCCCCTGTCCAGCGGTTCAATACCTGGGTACTGAAGTTGTTTTGGCCCAACATGCCTTCCAACGGTTGCCTGGCGGCATTGTATATTTGACGATCTCCCACGCCCCTGAAATTGACCGAGAAATCCAAGCCTTTATATTCCGCATTGAAAACCATGCCATAGAAAAATCCTGGAAAAGGACTTCCCAAAATGGTCCTGTCTTCGGCATTTACCTGGCCATCTCCGTTCACGTCCACGAAGCGGATATCACCTGGAGAAGGGGTTCCGTTCGCATCGGGCAGTGCTGCGGCCACTTCGGCAGCATTTTGGTAAAGACCATCGGTCTTATAACCATAGAAATGGCCCAAGCTTTCCCCGACTATGGTACGGTGGGTTGATGCACCACCGATACCGGATACGATTTGCGGGATGGGCCCCAAATCGGTCACCTCGTTCTTGACGGTGGTGATGTTGGCCCCAAAACTATATTTAAGATCGCCTATGTTGTCGTTCCAGTTGAATGAAAATTCGATACCAGAGTTTTTGATTTGCCCAATATTGGCATCTGCCGCTAAAAAGAAACCGGAGACGTAGGGGAGCGGGAAGCCCAACAATACGTCATTCGTGGTCTTGTTATAGTAATCGAAGGTCGTGGTCAATTTTCCTTTCAGGAAACTGGCGTCGACCCCTATATCGAACTGATCACTGGTTTCCCATTTCAGATCGGCATTGGCAAAAGTGGTGGGCGCAGGTGCCACAACGGTACCTTGACCATCGCCAATGACATAACGTATGTTATTATCTATCGCGCTGAGATACGCATAGTTGAGACCGGTGAATTGGTTGCCCGATTGTCCCCAGCCGGCCCTGATTTTAATATCATCTATATTTTCTCCTTTGTTGAAGAAGGCTTCGTCGGAAATCCTCCAACCCACGGAAACCGAGGGGAAGACCTGATCCCTATTGCCTTCCGCAAATCTGGACGTGGCATCCCTTCTCACGTTGAAGGTGGCGAGGTACTTGCCCTGGAAGTTATAGGTCAAACGGCCCAGCCATCCCTGTAAGGTCCAAAGGTCGGCTTCATTAGCACCGGCAACGGTGGTACCGCTGGCCGCAAAGTTCGTGTTGAAAAGATCCCGGCCCTGTAAACGTACCTTGTCAAAACGGAATTTGGTCTGCTCAAATCCGAACAGGGCACCGATGTTGTGGTCTCCATCGCCAAAAGTTTTGTCGTATTGCAGTGTGGCCGCCGAAGTTAAAGTCAGTTCAATGGGGCGGGACGAAACCAAGAGGGAGGCTCCTGTTGAATTGTTCAGCACTGCATCGCTGGTAAAGTACTCACCAACCCCTACGTTATAGTCCAATCCCAAAGAAGGTCTTAATTTTAGCCCCTCTATGATTTCAAGTTCCCCATAAAAATTCCCCAAAACCTTTCGGTTTTGAATGGTGGTAAAGGTATACCTGTCATCAGTGTTGAACAAATAGTTGGTGGCCGAGCCATTGCCCACGGTAGTCGGATTGATGTCGTTATAGCCGAATGCCCCATCCCCAAAAGGTTGATAATAAGGGGCGTTGAGCGACGAATTGAAACCTGCAAAAATGCCGGGCTCACTCTGTACCTGGCGATCGGTTTGGCTGATCAGCAAGGATTGCCCGAACTTTAAGCGTTTCCCTGCTTTAATGTCTGAATTCGCCTTGAAGGAATATCGACTGAAGCCCTGGGCCAACTCGATACCTTCTTGGTCGAAATAACTGCCAGAGATAAAATAAGTGGCTTTATCACTGCCGCCGCCTACGGAGACGTTGTGACTTTGTACAAAACCGGTCTTAAAAATAAGGTCCTGCCAATCTACGAAGGGCTGCCCCCTGAATTGGGAGACATCGGTTCCCAACTCCCCTTGGATGTCGACGTACTGGTCTACCCCAAGTACATCAATCCTGTCCCTGGTTCCTGCCCATGAGGTGAACATATCGTAGGTTACCCTGGCATCGCCCGTTTTACCGCGCTTGGTCGTAACGATGATCACACCGTTTGCGGCCCGGGCGCCATAAATGGCAGTGGAAGCGGCATCTTTCAATACGTCGATCGATTCAATGTCGTTCGCGTTCAAGCCTGCCAAAGGGTTAGAATCGGTGGTAGATGAAGTGTTTACCGTAATGTTCGTGGTCTGTACGATGGGAACCCCATCGATGACCCATAGCGGATCGTTCACGCCCGGTGTTCCGACCCCACGTATCAAAACACTGATAGGGGCACCTGGATCACCGCTACGGTTGGTGATGTTAACCCCCGCTATCGTTCCTGCCAATACCTGATCCGGACTGGTGATGGGCTTGGTGATGATATCCGCAGCACCAACAGAGCCTACTGAACCTGTAAGGTCGGCCTTTCTTTGTGTACCATACCCTACCACGACGACCTCGCTCAAGGCCTGGGCATCTTCTTCCAACTGCACACTGATGGAAGACCGGCCATCAATGGCGATTTCCTGTGCGGAATATCCGATATAGGAAAAAATCAAAGTGTTGGCTCCACTGGGAACCTCTATGGAATAATTTCCATCAAAATCCGACTGGGTCCCTGTAGTTGTCCCTTTTACCACGATACTTGCCCCCGGCAGCGGACCATTGGCGTCGGAAACCGAACCTGTGACCGTACTCTGGGCGTAAAGCGATGGTACTCCAAATAAAATAGTCAAAACAAATATCGCGCAAAAAGCACTCAATCGATTTTGTTTGGTGAAGTTTTGTTCCATAATTTGTAAAAGTTAAGAGTTAGTTATTTTGATTTATTGCTGCTAAAAACACTAAAAAAGGTGGACTTTTAAGGAACAGGAAAAGATTATCCAATTCCCAAAAATAGTAGCCCCAAGACTCGAATATAGTAAAAGTTCTTAAAACCAACTTAAAAAACAATAGATTTTGTTAATGGCATACCCTTTTTTATTTTGTGCATTTCATCGGTTTTTTGTGCAGGTCATACCCAATTTTTGCGGATGGACCACAAAAGGCAGATATTCTGACATTGCCAATATTCTTAGAGGTTTGTCTGCACTGGGGTAGGAAAATTATGCAAACACTCCGTTTTGGAGTACGCCGGCCAACCGTTTGTCTTCCAACAAGCAGTACCAAAGGGCGAACCCTCTCACCTCTTTATTTCTGAAATAAAACAAGTAGGTCTTTGCCCAATTTACTTTGGGGTGGATTTTCGTTTAAACCATGATCGAGATAGTGTGCCGATAGTACATAGGCGCCGCCCGGCTCCGTGCCCGATTTCGATTCCCAAGTGCGAAATGCCCCCTGCAAGCCTGGAAAATAGCTAAAGTCTTCAGCTTGGGCATTGCGCAATATCCACTGGATCACGTCTTGAATCTGATCGGGAGGTAGTTGCATTTGTGCGGGCATAATTTGGTCTCCCCATGTACCTTGACTGCCTTTGATTACTTTTTCCGACAGTTCAGAAACACTATTCTTTTGCTCGGAATATCGTTTGGCGATTTCGGAAAACGAAGGACCAATCAACCGCTCTTTTGCGCGATGGCATGTAAAACAGGCGTTGCTGCCCATCCAGGACAAGGCCCTATAATTTTTGATTGCATCCGATGCCAGATAGGCTTTCACTTTTGAGGAATCGGATATATACTTCACCGAGAGGATCACTTCATTCATGGGTATTTCGCCATAATCAGAAGTGCCATCCTCTTTGTCAGCAACCTCGATTCTATAGGGGACCAAGGTATTCGGTTTCAAGGGTCCGTTGCCGCGGGTAAGGATGAGCTTCACTTCAGGGGCAGTGTTTTCCTGTGCCAAAAATGACCATAACAGGCACAGCGAGGATCCAAACACCAAGTAGGTCAATATTTTTTTTGTCATATGGTTGTCCTCTACCCTAGGATTCATCGATTTCTTTGGCAACCCTGTTGGCCGACCGTGTCGCCGCCTCCGTGCCCCAGCTAAGATTGTCGGCGTAGGCTCCTGCGAAATAAATCCGACCTTCAGGTGCCATGAGCTGCGGCCAAAATTTGCGCAGTTCGCCGATAGGGAAGGGTTCGCGTTCACAAGTGGGCGCATATTGCTGTTTGGTCCAATCCCTTCCTATGGCCAGTTCAATGGTGTCTTTTTTCCCAGGATACAGTTCCCTGAAAACGGCCAGTGCCCTTTGCGGTGAAATGCCGCCCGAACCGGTACCCAAAACGATGACCCTATGGGTGTCCACTTCCTCCGCCGAATGCCAAACCTGCCAAAGATCGGGATGCTCGAATTCCATATTGATGCTCAAACCATCCTCTAACCAGAACTTGGAGCTGGCCTGAAACACGAAACGTTGATAGGAACCATAAACGATATTGTCGAGCACAAACTGTTTTTCAGGTGAAAACGAAGGTTGCACCGGAGTTTTTTTAAATGCGGGAGGGGGGATACAGTTGACGAAACAGTCTGCGGTCAAGGTTTTGGTTTCCTTGTTTTCTTGATAGGTCACCATTACTTGTTCCGGGCCATTTTGGACTTCGATGATCTGCCGGTTCAACCATACCCTGGGCCCAAGCCGCTTTGCAAAGGCATCGGGCAACATCTGGTTGCCTCCCTGCAATCGATATACTTCAACGGGATATTCCGAAACGCCCCTCAATTTAAGGATGGCCGAGTTCCAAAGCTCGAACAAGGCCGAGGAATTTTGACCGCCCAACCGTTCCATGGCCGCGGGCGAGGCACCTGCCCTTTGGTAGATGTCCGACATGGGAACGAGATCCAGTTCATCGTAACCTATGCCAAAGGGCTGGTATTCGTCCGTGAATTTATCCAAATATGGGGCAGTGTACAATGATTTGAGTTCTCCCCAGGGGTTTTTGGAAAGAAATTCCACCTCCTTGGCATTGAATCCCATTTGTTTCAAGACTTTGGGATCGCTCAGTGCCGCTTCGTCATAGAATTTGCCCTTGATGCTTCTCAGCACGTTCTTCCTTCTGGGGTAGGGCAGGGCGGTGAGTCCGAATTCACGGATGTATGCCCAGTAAAGATCATAGCCCGGTTTGGTGATGTGCTCTTGGCCATAATCCCCGTAGAGTCCGTCGGAAAGTTCATCATGTGCGGTGTAGACATGGCCGCCGTGCCTTCCCGATGCTTCCAGTACGGTAACGTCATGGCCCAATTTCATCAATTCATAGGCGCAGCACAGGCCGCCGATCCCGGCACCGCCGACCACTATTTTTTTGGGTTTCGCCGCCGCTTTGAACTTGAAGTCGGAGGCCGCTTCCGGCGACTTGGCCCTGGCAATATCCAGATGGAGCAGCGAAGTGCCGATTCCTGCTTTGATACCTGACTTTATAAAATCCCTTCTGTTCTTTTTTTCCATGATCGAAGTTTTTAGCGTAATCGTTGATGTGTCGGCTTATTGGGAAGCGACAATCGGGATTGGATGGGCCAAGGTCTCAAAAAAATCATTCAAAATGGACGTCTTGTCGAAGTTCTCCCATACCCGGATCTTTCTTGGATTAGCGGGTCGCGCTACCCAACCGTTATCGATCAGTATCGGTGCGGGAACCGACTGTTGTTCGGCCCAAGCGCTATCTTTAAGGATGGCTAGGGCCACCATATCGAACAGTGGCCTCGAATTTTTGGCGCCTTCATGGTTGATATGATCGAAAATATGTTCGAACAGGTTGATGGAGTAATCGCCAAAAGTAGTGAAGGTGCCTCCATGCCGGCCCGTAATCGGTTCGGTGGCCGTAGGGCCCAGGCCAGGCATTTTTGCATTGATCTCGTCTTTGGTCACCGCCACCGCGTCGGTACCGGAGGGCTTGCCGTAACGAACCGTCACCATTTCGAAGGGGATGGAACTGTTGAGCACGAAGTTCATCGAAATGGTATCGTTGTCCTGGTTGTATTCCCCGGGTTCGGGATAGTTACTGCCCAACCATACGATTCTTGTACGCTGCGCAAAGGTGGGATCTTTTTTTAAGGCCAGGGCAATGTTGGTGAGCTTGCCCACCGCTACAACGATCAGCGTATCCCTGCGTGTTTCTTCCAAAATGAAATCTACCGCTTCCTGCCCGTCGTAATGATTTGGATCAAAGTCTTTGGCGATGGTCTCAAAATTACCTTCGGCCCCTTTCAATAGCGGCACTGCATTTTTGAGGTTACAGAGCTGCATGATCCGTTCCGCTTCATCGTAGTGGCCCTGAATTCCTTTTCCGTTGATGGTGGCGTTCACCGTGATCCCTTTAAGGTCAAAAACATTTCCGTTCAACAAGAGATAGGCCAAGGCATGCTGATCGTCCAATTCATTGTTGGCGTCCGTATCGAATATCAATTTGATTTTTTTTGGGGCCTTTTCGGCCTCGACCGCTTTATCGGCCGATTCCTTGTTGGTTTTATCCGAACAGGAAATGGCGCAAAGAAATATTAACAGTGGGCAGATTACAAGGAGGGCCTGTTTCATCGACACGAATTGATATTGTAAGGAATATGGTTGTTAGAGGAAAATTACAAAATAAATCTGTATGCCATGGGGTGGCGGTCAAATCCAATTAAAAAGCGCCTTTCCCAGGAATAGCGGTCAAAAGAATAGCTGCTGTGCAATTCTAAAGGTATTGGCGTGGGCCTCTACTATCGTTTTGATGTCGGGGGAATAGCCGCCTCCCATGGAACATTGCACGGGAATCTTAAGGTGATGGCAGGTATTGAAGACGATTTCATCACGCATTTGGCATCCTTTCAGCGTAAGGTCCAAGGTGCCCAGTTTATCGGACCCGATCACATCTACCCCGCAAAGGTAAAAAATGAAGTCGGGCCTGATCCGCTCGATCAATTTGGGCAGGGTCTCCTTCAGAATTCGTAGGTATGTTGCGTCACCGGTACCCTTTTTTAAGGGAATGTCCAAATCGGATTTTTCCTTTTTGAACGGATAATTGGCTTCACCGTGCATGGAAAACGTGAAGACCGAGTTGTCTTGCGCGAAAATTTCGGCCGTCCCGTTGCCTTGGTGCACATCAAGATCGACGATCAATATTTTGTGGGCCATTTTTTTGGATTGAAGGTAACGGGCCCCTATCGCCTGATCGTTCAACATACAAAAAGCCTCTCCCCTATTGGTATAAGCATGGTGGGTGCCCCCCGCAATATTCATGGCAATACCGTATTGCTGTGCAAATTCGCAGGCCTTCATGGTGCCGTCGGCTATGATACGCTCCCTTTTTACGAGGTCTTCGGATATCGGGAAACCGATTTTCCGGGCCGCCTTTGGGGAAATGTCCAAGGTGAGCAGTCCATCAAAATAAATAGGGTCATGAACCGCCAGGATATGTTCGTCGCTGGGGATTTCCGGTTCAAAAAAATGCTCCGCCCCACAAGTGCCTTCGTACAGCAGTTGTTGGGGCAACAGATCATATTTCAACATGGGAAAACGATGGCCTTCCGGCAAGGGATGTCTGTAAATAGGGTGGTAAGCGATTTTGAGCATGGATCAATTGATGGTTGCGCCGTTGTCGACCACCTCCCTATCGGGATTCACAAAGACCAATTTGCCGTCCGGGTTTTCCGTCATCAAGATCATGCCTTCACTGACCACCCCTCTCAATTCGCGGGGGGCCAGGTTAATGAGCACCGTGACCTTTTTGCCAACGATTTCTTCCGGTGTAAAACTTTCCGCGATGCCCGAGACAATGGTTCGGGTATCCAGGCCCGTATCGACTTTCAAGACCAACAATTTCTTGGCCTTGGCCATTTTTTCGGCTTCCACGATGGTGCCCACCCTGATATCAAGTTTTGTGAAATCGTCGAAAGTGATCGTTTCTTTTTGTGGCATGATGGTCTTGTTTTCGTTTTCATTTGCTTTTTTGGTGGCCAGTAATTTATCGAGCTGCTGCTCTATTTCACTGTCTTCGATCTTTCGGAACAACAGTGTCGCCTGGCCGATCTGGTGGTTGGGCGCCAGAAGGCTTTCCTTCGCCGCGACTTGGTCCCATGAAATGATCTTACCCTTTACGCCAATTGCGAGCATGTCTTTCAGTTTTGCCGAGGTAAAGGGGAGGAAGGGTTCGCTCAACACCGCCAAACCTGCCGCGATTTCTAGGGCGACCGACATGATGGTCTTTACCCGTTCTTCATCGGTTTTTATTTTTTTCCATGGCTCTTCATCGGCCAGGTATTTGTTGCCCAATCGGGCCAGGTTCATCAGCTCTTGCCCCGCT
>JBATHI010000286.1:0-13032 GCA_049666645.1 Flavobacteriaceae bacterium
CCATAAACCCTAAGAGGTTCATTGTTGATGTCGCGGTTGTTCTGGTCATAACCATGGTACACATGGGCCTTGTCGAAGGTGAAGGCACTGCCTACCAATGCATCTGCCCTGTCAACCTTCAGCCTCCCGGCCTTCAGCCCCGCATTCTTTTCCATCCCCATGGCGATAAGCTCGTCCAAGGCAAGCGGTTTTTCCTGTGCCCCGGATAGGTTCGGCAACACCATTGCCCCTATCATGAGGAACAGTGTGGCACCCTTTTTTAAAGCCTTGATCAGCTTATGGTCAACGGGTCTGCTAAAAATGGCGTACAACACCGGCAATACCACCAGCGTAAGGGCGGTAGCACTGACCAAGCCCCCAATGACGACGGTTGCCAACGGACGCTGTACTTCCGCCCCCGCACTACTTGAGACCGCCATCGGCAAAAATCCAAGGGCCGCGGCAGAAGCGGTGAGTAAAACGGCGCGAAGCCTATCTTTTGCACCTTGCTTTATTAGGCCGTTTATTTCGTTGAAACCTTCTTTCTTCAACTCTTTAAAATGTTCGATCAGCACGATTCCGTTGAGAACCGCAATACCGAACAGCGCAATAAAACCTACCCCTGCAGAGATGCTGAATGGCATTGACCTGGCCCACAATGAGAACACGCCGCCTACGGCAGCCAAAGGGATGGCAGAATAAATCATCAAGGCTTCCTTTATGGAATTGAAGGCGAAATAAAGCAGGACAAAAATCAAGACCAAGGCAATCGGGACCGCTACCAGCAGTCTGGATTTTGCACTTTGCAGGTTCTCAAATTGGCCGCCATAGGTGATGGTATATCCAACCGGTAATTTTATGTTGGCATCGATCTTCTGTTGGATATCATCCACTACCGATTGTAAATCACGGTCCCTCACATTAATCCCCACTACGATCCTGCGTCGGGTATTGTCCCTTGAAATTTTGGCAGCCCCTTTTTGATAGGAGATTTCTGCGAGTTCCGACAACGGGATTTTGCCTCCTGAAGGAAGTTCGATATATAGATTTCTCAAATCATCGATGTCCGATCGATGCTTCCGATCCAGCCGCACCACAAGATCGAAGCGCCTTTCGCCCTCAAAGACGTTGCCTGCAGTACTTCCCGCGAAGCCCATGGCTACCATGTCGTTCAATTCCTTAATATTCAATCCAAAACGTGCAATTTTGGCCCGATCATAGGCCACCCTCATTTGGGGGAGACCCACTACCTTTTCCACACTGATATCGGCCGCACCTGGAATGTCGGCGATCAACGATTTGATTTCGTTTCCTTTTTTGCTGAGTACATCTAGATCCTCCCCGAATATTTTGATCGCTATATCGGCGCGTACGCCGGTAATCAGCTCGTTGAAACGCATTTCTATGGGCTGGGTAAATTCCACTTCCATGCCGGGTATAATAGCCAGGGCTTCCTTGAACTTGTTTGCCAGTTCATCCTTTGTTTTCGCGGAAACCCACTGTGATTTGGGTTTGAGGATAATGATGACATCACTTTCTTCCATCGACATGGGATCTGTGGGCACCTCGGCGGCGCCGATACGTGTCACCACCTGTTTTACTTCTGGAAATTCGTCGAGCAAGATCTTTTCAATACGGGTGGTCATTGCTATGGTATTACTGAGTGAAGTCCCTGTTTTGAGCACGGGTTGGATGACAAAATCGCCCTCATCCAGGGTGGGCACAAACTCACCGCCCATTCTGGCAAACAGTCCAAGAGCGATCACCAATAAAAAAGTAGCGACGCCAAGGACCGCTTTTTTGTGGCCAAGGGCCCAATGGATGATCGGGGCATAACTATTTTTCAACCAATTCATCAAGCGAACGGAAATATTGGTTTCTGCATTTTTGGAAGGTCTTATGAATATGGAAGCCATGACCGGTACATAGGTAAAACACAGTAGCATAGCGCCTATAAGCGCAAAACTGAAGGTTAGGGCCATTGGCCTGAACATCTTGCCTTCTACCCCGCTCAGGGAAAGAATGGGTATAAAAACGATCAGGATGATCAATTGCCCGAATATGGCCGAATTCATCATCTTGGAGGCACTCCTAAAGGTAATGTTATCCTTCTCCTTTTGGTAATTTTCTTTTGTGAGCAGGGCCAGTTCGCTGCGGCGTGAGCTGATCTCAAAAGCGATGAACTCCACGATGATCACTGCACCGTCAATGATGATGCCAAAATCTATGGCGCCTAAACTCATGAGGTTGGCATCGACCCCGAACACGTACATTAAAGACAGCGCGAACAATAGACACAATGGAATCACCGAGGCCACGACCAGTCCGGAACGGAAATTGCCCAAAAGCAGTACCACCACAAAAATAACGATCAAACAACCCAACACCAGGTTCTCGGTCACCGTCGCCGTTGTTTTGGCAATAAGTTCGCTACGGTCGAGAAAAGCATTGATGTATACCCCCTCCGGCAGGGAACTTGAAATTTCCGCAACACGCAACTTGACTGCGTCGATCACCTTTTTTGAATTGGCATTCTTGAGCATCATTACTTGGCCCAAAACCTTCTCCCCTTCCCCATTTCCGGTAATGGCACCAAAGCGTGTTGCCGCGCCATAACCCACTTCGGCCACATCCTTGATATAAACGGGAATTCCATCGTTGTTCTTTACCACGATATTGCCGATATCTTCAAGAGACCCGACCAGCCCTTCCCCTCGGATAAAGTAAGCCTGTTCTACTTTTTCGATATAACCGCCCCCTGTAACGCTGTTATTGTTTTCAACGGCCTTAAAGACTGCTGTGGCGCTGATGTCCATCGCATTGAGTTTCGCCATATCAATGGCCACTTCGTATTGTTTCAAATGCCCGCCCCAGGTATTTACTTCAACAACACCTGGAATACCCGACAACTGCCGTTTTACGATCCAATCTTGGATGGTTCTCAAATCCATCGCGTTGTACCGGTCTTTATATGCAGGCTCCACGTCGAGCACATATTGATATATTTCCCCCAGACCTGTTGTAATGGGGCCCATTTCGGGTACCCCGAAACCACTGGGGATTTTTTCTGTGGCCAGCTTGATCTTTTCGGCAATGAGCTGTCTTGGTAAATAGGTGCCCATATCATCTTCGAAAACAATGGTCACCACCGACAGGCCGAATTTAGAAATGGAGCGGATTTCCTTGACGCCCGGCAAATTGGCCATTTCAAGCTCTACTGGATAGGTGATGAATTGTTCTATATCCTGTGTTGAAAGATTCCTTGAGGTAGTGAGCACCTGCACCTGGTTGTTGGTGACATCCGGGACGGCCCCAATAGGGATTTGGGTCAGGGAATATGCCCCGAAACCGATGATAAAGGAGGTGAACAAGAGCACAACGAACTTGTTCTTAATACTGAAATTGATAATTGAGGATAGCATAATTATTGTTATAAAAGAATGGCAGGCCATCTAAGAATAACCTGATAAATTAACTTCTATAAAAAAATTAAGCTTGCCGGGGTGGCTGGAAGGGCCCCTCCCGCTCCAATGATGAATAGTTGGCTTGGTAGAAATACTCCGATTCAAAATGAAGCCCTATACCTACCACATTCAAGGCTTCCATGGCCGCAACGTTCAAAACAAAGGCTGAGAGGGCGGCATTTTGGCACTGATGCTGAAAGGGCAATTTTTCATGTTCCTGCTGTTCCTCTTGATGCTGTTGATTGTGCTCTTTCTTCAATTCCCCATAGTGCTTCGAAAGGAACACAACAAAGTTATCGCCGTATTCCTGGGAGTGAAACCGGGCATGCGCGATCAAATCGTCCAACTCTATGATATCCTTGACCGGGATATTGAAACTTTGAACCAAAATGAGCACGGCTATTAGGATGGAAACAAGCTTTGCCATACAACGATACACAAATATAAGGTATTTATCAATTTGAAATAATGCTATATCCCGATTTCCAATATTCTAACAAACTTCCAAGGATCCCATTGCCATATATGATGGAACATCAATGCCCTTACTTCACGACAACGGGGTTAAAAGGAACCCGACCCATACCTTGCGGATCTCTTGGGTAATGCTTAAGTTTACCTTAAAAATATAACGCCCATGCGCACCCCCATTCTTCCTGTCCTCTTATCCTTTCTTCTGTTTACCATGGTATTGGGAGCCCAGAAGAAAAGCTTCTCTTATATGGATGTTTTTGATCTGGAATATGTGTCATACCCCCAAATTGCGCCTAACGGAGACTGGATCGTTTACCGCAGGATGGGCTTCGATGTGATGAAGGATGAAGCCATGGGCCAATTATGGATGATCAAGTCGGATGGTACCAAGCACCAAAAGCTCAGCTCACGGGAAGTTTCCGAAAGTGGCCCGAGTTGGTCCCCCAACGGGGATCGATTGGCATTTGTCAGCAGTACCGAGGAAGGTGCGGAAATATATATGTACTGGACCGACTCCGGGAAATTGGCAAAAATCACGCAGTTGCCCTTTGGCCCAAGTTCCCTTACATGGTCTCCCAGAGGCGACCAGCTGGCCTTCTCCATGAACGTGGAAAAAGAGGCCCCGGTATTGGCCAAAATTCCAAAAAAGCCCAAAAATGCCAAATGGGCAGATGCCCCGAGGATTACCGACAGGCTATACCATGAGGCCGACGGACGGGGCTATATCGATCCGGGATTCAGCCATATTTTTGTCGTTTCGGCAAACGGCGGGGCGCCAAGGCAACTTACTTCCGGCGACTTCCAGCACCGGGGATCGATGTCTTGGGGGTTGGATGGCTCGAAAATATTTTTTTCTGCCAATCGAAACGAAGACTGGGAGTATGATTTTAGGAACAGCGAAATCTACTCCGTGGACGTGACCGACGGCACCATCATGGCCCTCACCGATAAACAGGGCCCGGATAACAGCCCCGTGGTTTCACCGAACGGTGCGTATATTGCCTATATCGGTTTTGAAGACCGGGTCCAAGCCTATCAAGTAGACCAATTGATGGTCATGGACCTCAACGGTGACAACAAACGTATTCTTTCCAAAAATTTAGATCGTGATGTGAACAATTTGGTTTGGGATCCCAAAAGCAACGGACTCTATTTTTCCTATGACGATAAGGGCGACAGCAAAATAGCACATATTTCTTTGGCGGGTTCGATTACCCCACTGGCCGATAATATGGGCGGCACTTCCATAGGAAGACCCTATGCCGGCGGTTCCTTCAGCGTTTCGAACAACGGTACCTTGGCGTATACCCAAACAAAACCCGACCAACCTTCAGAACTCGCGGTCTTGCCTCCAAAAGCTAAAAATCCATCGAAAATCACCGCGCTCAACAACCCGCTTTTAGACTTCCGGGATTTGGGCAAAGTGTCAGAAATTTGGTACCCTTCGAGTGTTGACCAAAGGGCAATACAAGGTTGGTTGGTATATCCGCCTGATTACGATCCCACCAAAAAATATCCTTTTCTTGTTGAAAACCACGGCGGCCCCATTTTGAACTATGGGGCACGGTTTTCAGCGGAAATGCAACTCTATGCGGCTGCCGGTTATATCGTTTTTTATCCGAACGCCAGGGGCAGTACCAGCTACGGAGAAGAATTCGGCAATTTATTGTACCATAATTATCCGGGAGAGGACTATAACGATGTTATGGATGGCGTCGATTTTTGTATCGGGAAAGGCATTGCGCACGAAGATAAATTGTTCGTGACCGGTGGCAGTGCGGGCGGGATCATGACAGCCTGGATCATCGGAAAAAACAACCGCTTCGAGGCTGCTGTGGTGGCCAAACCCGTGATGAACTGGATCAGCAAAACCTTGGTGGCCGATAACTATTTCCAGTACGCCAATAGCCGCCTGCCTGGGCAACCCTGGGAAAATTTTGAGGCCTATTGGAAATTTTCTCCACTTTCCCTCGTTGGTAATGTGGAGACCCCGACCATGGTGATGGTGGGCATGGAAGATTTGAGGACCCCTCCAAGCGAGGCAAAACAATTGTACCATGCCCTGAAATTAAGGAAGATTCCGACGGTATTGGTGGAGATCCCCGCTGCGGGCCACGGTATCGCCGACCGGCCCAGCAATTTGATAACCAAAATAGCCAACACCCTGGCCTGGTTTGAAAAATATGGGGGCGCTTCCAGCCAGGCACCTTAAGTTGAGCCGGAATCGTACGGTCTTTGGTAATGAATAAAAAAAGGACTTTCCATTTAATATTTGGTTAAAAAGTGAGGCAGAAAAAAGGGTTTTGGGTTTGGAATCTATTGTTGGGATTCACAGTGGTCATATGTGCTTTGGCCTTCCTTTCACATTCCAGGAACTGGATCAAATTAAAGGAGGACCGGATGCGGATCATTTCAGGGTTTTATATCAATAACCTCGATTTTGCAGCACTTGATTCTGTGGTAATGGTCGAAAGGCTTCCACCCATGATCAGGCTCAGCGGTTTTTCGGCTTTCGATAAGGGCAAGGGTATATACAGGGAATTCAAAGATACTTTAACCGATAAAAAAGTATTCGTTTTCATCGATAATTTTTCAAATCAAAAGATAAGGTTGGTTAAAAAAGATAGCGACCAACTGTTCGTTAATTTGAAAGATAGTCTTGAAACCGATCAATTATTCCAAATCCTTCAGGCAAAGGCATCGACAAATGAAGATTAAATTCGGTTCAATGGCTGTTTGCCCCATGTTCAATTTTGAAATTCGACCTCTATGAGAAAATGGCTTTTTTTGCTGATCATGATGCCCGTTTATGGCCTTTCCCAACATAATTTAACGGTAACGGTCGAAGGGGTCAAATCTTCGGAGGGCAACATCAGTATAGGGTTATACAATAAAGTTGAAGGGTTTTTGACGCCGGAGGAAGGGTTTTTGGGAATATCCGTAAAAGCGATAAAAGGAACCACCACGGCATTGATTGAAAATTTACCTTATGGTTCCTATGCCATTGCCGTTTTTCACGATGAGAACGGAAACAAGGTCATGGACACGAATTTTTTCGGGATTCCAAAGGAAGCTTTGGGATTTTCAAAAGGAAAGCTTAAAACCTTCGGTCCTCCCAGTTTTGGTGAATGTGTCTTCCCGTTTAACGGGAACATGCAGATCAAGGTCCCCATCAAATAACAACATCCGTCAACAAACAATTTCCTCCATAAAATAAAAATTCAACAGCCCCCTTTGCCCAATAGTGGCCTTAGGTGGTATTGATTACCTTTGGGAAAACTTTTCTATATGGTACTTTTGGCTCAGGTAGTGGGTTCCCTTTACGGATTATTGGCCGTTGTATTCAGTGCATTTGGGGCCCATGCCTTAAAAAAATCATTTTCAAGCGATCAATTGCAAAGCTTCGAAACGGGGGTTAGGTACCAGATGTTCCATGGCATTCTCCTATTGATGCTGGGATTCAATTTCAATCTGGAGACCCCTTTGGAACGCGCCATGATTTATTCTTTTGTTTTAGGGGTCTTTCTGTTCTCCTTTAGCATCTATGGTTTGACCTATAGCGCATCGCGAGGCGGAAAAATGAAATTCTTGGGCCCGATAACCCCATTGGGTGGACTTTTACTGGTGTCGGGATGGGCCTTGTTGGGGTATTCCTTTATCAGGGACCTGATTTAGGGCGCTCCGCTCCCACAACAACTTCAGAAGTAAATTCTTTGATGGCCCTATTGGGTTCCATAATGTTATGACCTGCCCAGAAATCGGGATCGTAATTCGGCATATAGGTAGGCAAAACCTGATTCCCCTCGGGCAAGGCATCATATGCGCCCTTGTTGATCTGTTGTATGTCGAAGACCACCAATTCCTGCCTGTTTAACCCATTGAATGCGGCATTGATTTTTAATGACAACTCATTCTGTTTACGTCTTCCCATTGTATTCTTGTTCTTCTCGATAATCTTCAACGGCCTCCTGAAACCAACTTTTGTGCCTTTTTCCACATCGATATAGCGCAAATGGTACTTTTTGTCATCCCCTTGGGAGAAGATCATACTGCCCTTTGCCAAATATTCGTTCAATGAAACACCCAACAGATTGAATTTGCGCAAAGGCGCCACGTTCTCAAAATCCATTCTGATGATGGCAAAGTCATCCGAATTGATAAATAGCGTGCCGCCGTAGTCTGCGCTCCCCTTGGGCTCGAAGGTGAGCACATAGACTGCAATATCTCCCATAAAGGTGAATTCCTTCAGGGCAAAACGATACTTTCGCGGCTTCCAGAGCATGTTGAAATCGGTATCCTCCAAAATGGGCTGGTTCTTGTACAGATTCGCCAAGGCACGTTTTTTATGGTCGGTGAAGTGCTTTTTCTTGGATTCCTCATTTTTTTGGGCCTCTTCGAGTTTCCTTTTCAAGGCTTCCACATCCGAGGAATCCACTTCGGAACCAAAGAGATCCTCGGCATCCATCTTCGTGCCAAAAAGCCCCGACTTCACCTTGAAATAAGAATCGTTTTTTACATTTTTCCTGATGATGGTGTTGAATCTACGTTCCAGGGCTTCGGCATCCAATTGTTTGCTCTTATCATAAAGTTCGGAGGCCTTGATCAGATCCAGCTTCTGATTTTCGACATCGCTGCTGCCATACAGATCCGCCAATACCTCCGTATAATAGTGGATATTCTTGGGCAGGGTATATAACACGCTGTCCAGGAACCCTGTGTTGAAGGCCTCGATGGAAGATTCAAATTTGCTGTAATCGATTTTTTCAATCAACTGCCCGTTCGATTCCCTCAGGAACAGTCTTTTCTTGGTCAGGCCCAATTGATAATTGACATTGATTTTATTTTTTACGATTTCAATGATCTCCTCAGGGGTAAAATTGCGGTTCGATACGATTACTGGATCGAGTTCAATGGCCTTCTGGCTGAGATAGATGATGCCGTCTTTGAAGGCCTTGATCGGCTTGCCGATACTGGCGTAGCCGATGCATGAGATGAACAAGGTATCATTTTCGCTGATACTCCCATCGAGCTGAAAATTGAAGCGACCCTCTTCATTGGTGATCATACCCTGATTTTTCAACTGAACCGTCGCATAGGCCACCGGTTTTTTGGTCAAGGAATCCAAGAGAGTCGAACTCAAATTTTGCCCATTGACCAAGAGCCCGATAAACATCAATGGCACGATATATAATTTGGGAATCCGCATGGTAAATGGCTGTTGTGTTAGAAGACAAAAAAAGAAATTGGAGTTACATCCGCAATGTGGTTTTTGATTTCCTTAAGATGTATTTATGAAGAATTTAACGCAAGGCATATCGGTCGCAATGATTATCCGCTTGAATGTGTCCGGGGCGCTTTGCTCACACGCTGTGATGACCATCGAAAACCGTGTTGTCGGTTTCTAATGGCATCCACAATCGTCCTGTCCGCAGGCTTTTGATTTGCCTTTCTTGGAAACCGGCAGCGACTTGGGCCAAAAAAACCTTCTCGCAATATAGCCAACGGCGACTGCAAGGGTGAGATATACCAACAAGTGTTGAACCAGACTCATTTACTTCAGTATTTGATAGGCGATCAATGCTACAAGATACGCAAAAAGACTCATAAAAACCAGCTGTGCCGCAGGCCATTTCCAGCTATTGGTCTCCCTTTTCACCACCGCAAGGGTGCTCATGCACTGCATGGCAAAGGCATAGAACAGCAACAGGGATATACCGGAGGCCAAATTGAACAAAGGCTCCTTGGTCTGTGGGTCGACTTCCGCCGCCATCCTTTGCTTGATGGTATTGGTATTCTCATCGTCGCTCCCCACACTGTAAATGGTGGCCAAGGTTCCCACGAAGACCTCCCTGGCGGCAAACGAGGTCAGCACCGCGATCCCGATCTTCCAATCATACCCCAATGGCTTCACCATGGGTTCAATGGCCTTCCCCATGTAGCCCATATACGAGTTCTCGAGTTTAAAACTTGAAATTTCTTGGCTCCTGGCCTGTTCAAAAAGATGTTGCTTTGCCCTTTCCAGGCTATCGGATATGGCCTTGGCATCGATATTATAAGCCTTGCTCTCGATACTATCATTCAATTCCGCCCTTATTCGAAACAATTCATGCTCTATGCTCGATTGGTTGAATGCCGAAAATCCATCATTTTCTATCCGGTTATCAACAATGCTTTCGGCATTCTTGAAATTACCGGAAATCCCGTTAGATCCCAAAAACCAAAGTATGATGGAGATGGCCAAGATGATTTTGCCAGCCCCGAAAACAAAGCTTTTGGTCTTTTCCCAAACCGTATAGGCCACATTTTTGAGAAGGGGTGCTTTATAATTGGGCATTTCCACCACAAAAAAGGTGCGGCTCTTGATCTTCAATATTTTGTTGAGTACCATGGCCGAAAAAATGGCGGCCCCGAAACCGATAAGGTATAGGAGCATCAAGGTCAAGGCCTGATAACTGAGGCCGAGAAACCTGCCTTCGGGAATGACGAGGGCGATGATGATCAAATACACCGGTAAACGGGCAGAGCAGGTGGTAAAAGGGGTCACCAAAATGGTGATGAGCCTTTCCTTCCAATTTTCAATGGTTCGGGTAGCCATTACCGCAGGTATGGCGCAAGCGGTTCCTGAAATCAACGGCACCACACTTTTTCCGCTCAACCCAAAGGGTCGCATCAGTTTGTCCATCAGAAAAACGACCCGACTCATATATCCGGTCTCTTCCAACAGCGATATAAAGAGGAACAGGAATGCGATCTGTGGAATAAAGATGACAATACCGCCAATGCCCGCCAGGATACCTTCGGCGATTAAATCGGTAAAAACCCCGGAAGGCAAACTGTTTTTGACCCATTCACTGGCAGAGGCGAAAAACGCATCGATGAAATCCATGGGATAACTACTCCAGTCGTAAATGGCCTGAAAAATCGAGAGCAAAATCACAAAAAAGATCAAATAACCGAAAACCTTATGGGTCAGAATCTTATCAAAGGTGGCCCGGAGTCCTTTGGCCGCCGCTAAGTCTACATTATAAGTCTCTTTTAGGATTCCATTGATGAATTGGTATCTCAAAATGGTTTCCTTTTGTTGCAGCCTTTTAAGTTCGGTCTTCGATTTGGTTGCGAAGGTCGCCCGGTCCTTGATCGGGATTTTTTCGATCGGCATGAAGTTGACATCCTGGGTGATGACCAGCCATAATTTGTAAAGGTCCTCCCTGGGGAATGTGGTTTGCAGTCGCTCAAAATATTCGAGATCAATCACCTTGACATCGATCAGCGGCTTAGTCGACAAATTCCTATACTCGTAAATCAATTCCTTCAAGGCTTCAACACCTGTTCCCGTTCTAGTACTCACCAAGGCAATTTTGGTGTCGAGTTTCTCTTCCAGGAGCGGAATGTCGATCGAAATGCCTGTCCGGACCATGCGATCTGCCATGTTGATCACCAGAATCGCAGGAATCTTGAGGTCTTTGATCTGGGTGAACAGCAACAAGTTTCTTTTCAAGTTCTCCACATCACTGATCACGACCGCCACATCGGGGTGGTCCTTGTCGTTTTTATTGAGCAGGAGTTCAACGGCCACACTTTCGTCAAGTGAGGTGGTATTGAGGCTATAGGTGCCAGGAAGATCCAAAATGTGGGCGCGGACGCCGCGGGGCAGCTTGCAAATGCCTTCCTTTTTTTCAACGGTAATGCCGGGGTAGTTGCCGACCTTTTGTTTTAATCCCGTGAGTTGGTTGAAAACCGAGGTCTTCCCGGTATTGGGATTGCCTATAAGCGCTACATTGATCTGTTTGCTCATCACACGGTGCCCTCTTCAATGATATCCAATTCGATCAAGAGGGCCATAGACCGGCGAATGGCGATATGGGATCCGTTGACATTGATATAGATGGGGTCTTTCAAGGGCGCCACCTGTACCAATTCTATAACATTTCCCGGCAAACAGCCCAATTCCAGAAGTTTAATGGGCAAGATGTCATCGGCAAATTCGCGTATAATTCCTTTCTGGCCCCGCTTAAGGTGTGCTACGGTAGTCCCCAATTTTTATTTAGATTCATTATAATTAAGAACAAAAGTAAGGCAAAAAAACAAAAAATTGAATGCAAAATCCAAAAAATGAAAATCATGATCGGTCGTGGCCGGGTCGTGATCTTCCGACTCGAAAAGGAATGTATTCTGTGATCAGTGTCCGTAGCCCTTTTTTAAGGTTTCCAAATCGGACAGCAACTTTGCGACCTCTTCGGTTTTGGTCCCATCATAGAATCCTCTTATGCGTCTTTCCTTGTCGACCAAAATAAAATTTTCGGTATGGATCATATCGAATGGGCCCCCATCGCCATCGGTTTTTACGGCCAGATAAGATTTTCTGGCCAGCTCGTAGATCTGTTTTTTGTCGCCGGTAACCAAATTCCATTTGGCATCATTGACCCCCTTTTCAAGGGCATATTTTTTCAGCTGGGCCACGGTATCGATTTCAGGGGTTACCGAATGGGAGAGCAACAGCACGTCGTTCTGGTTGAGGATTTTCTCCTGTATTTCGACCATGTTCTTGGTCATGATCGGGCAAATGGAAGGGCAAGTGGTAAAGAAAAAATCGGCGATATAGATTTTATCCTTGTAATCGTCCTGGGTGACGGTTCTGCCATTTTGGTTGGTCAAGGAAAAATCGGCAATGGTGTGGTACTTTTTAACAAACTGCAGGGTACTATCGACCAATTCGGGGTTGACCATGGAGGGCTGGTAAATCGGCAGTACCACTTTTGGTTTCAAAGCATTATAGAACAAATAGATGATCACTGCCGAAAGCATCAAAAGTACCGTGCCAAAAAGCTTGTATTTCGCAAAAAAGGAACCCATGTGTTTTCTTGCAAAGATAAGCCACGCACGGGCAGCGATAAAGTTTTTGGGGCATACGGGCTACTAAAACTTTCTTAAATACGCGGTAGTGGGGATACTTTCTTTTTTTAAGAGTACTTAAAGGTGTACTTTTGTGCGTCAAATTTTAGAAAACAGAAATGAGTCCGATACTGATAAAGACCATACAATTTTTTTTAAGTCTTTCGATATTGATCGTGTTGCACGAGCTCGGTCATTTTATCCCGGCCAAAATATTCAAAAC